>CAZLSK010000080.1:3457-6537 GCA_964562075.1 uncultured Candidatus Nitrosotenuis sp. | reverse complement strand
AGAAGAGGCAAGAAAGATGTACCATCAGATTGAAGATGTATTAAATTACGTAAAGCTGCCTCCGCTGAAATTAGAAAGTCATTCATTGCACGATATTTTGAAAAAGGTTATTGAGCGCGTAGCTATCTCGGACGATGTTGAAGTACACCTTCCAAAAAACAATCCACGCATAGTCTGCGACATAGACAAGCTCGAAATTGTTTTTTCCAACTTGATTACAAATGCAATAGAGGCAATGAACGGAATAGGTGAGATCATAATTTCTGCCAAGGATGGAAAGGACTACCTCGCTATCGAAGTTGAAGATACCGGTCCAGGAATAGCTAAGGAAAATCTTGGTAAAGTCTTCGAGCCACTCTTTACAACAAAAGAAAATGGTACCGGCCTAGGTCTTGCAAGCTGTAAAAACATTATCGAGCGACATCAAGGAAGTATTTCTGTAGAGAGCAATCCAACCAGATTTACAATACGATTGCCCAGATGATCTAACTAGATCTGGTAATCTTTTTGTTTGCTCGGAATTTGTAAACTGAAATTCCGGCTGCAGTTATGGCAACTGCAGCAACGACGTAATACAAAAATCCATAGTCTACATTTTGGTCAGTTTTTTGATCCGTGATTTCTTCTAGGAGAGAGGCCGATGGTTTTTGGTTTGCAAATCCGCCGATTACAATCCTGTTTTGTGATGCCCCCTCCACATCAAAGGCCACATGCCAGTTTCCAAACTCATCCATGCTTTGAATGAATCTTGTCTCTTTGCCATTCACGAGCACGTCGAACTTTTCGTTCTCAGTGGTTTTTGGAAATTCAAAGTTCACGTATGTAGGCACCTTAAATGAGTTTATGCCATCAAGTGTCAATTTTGTTCCAGATTCATCAAAGCCAACCACCGTAAAAGAGGCAGTAGAATCGTATCGAAAATTGAATTTCTCGCCATCTCTGATAGCAAACAATGGAATTATTGTTTCATCACCAATTGCAAAACAGCTGTAATAATTCACATGGGGTGCAATTGATGGATCAGGATAAATTGTAAATTCCAAGATCTCTCCCGGTTCAATTTTTTCTATTTTTTCAATATTTTTCCCAACATCAATAACTTTGTTGCCAGGACCATGAATTGTCGCATAAACTTTGAGATTGTACGCCGTCTTGTTGCCGTTGTTTATTATTCGTCCACTTTGATGCCCGTCCTCATGTCTTACAAGTGTACGGTCATAGATCACCTCAACATTGGGAAGTGGTTTGTTGCTTTTCTCAAAAGTAATGTTTGGTTTTTCTAAAACAACATTGTGGCTTACTGTAGATACTTTAAGTTTAAACGGAATGTCTTTACTTGGCGATACCGCAGGCAGTTGCTGAGTTATTGGAATTAGTTTGCCATCATCATTAATAATGATTTCAACGGTGGGCAGAACAGGATAGCTCTCAGTGTTTCTTACCACCCCAACTACTGTGTAGATGTTGTTTAAATCAAAGTAACCTCTAAACTCATCTTCTGGAATCCAGACTTCGGCTGAGACGAAGGGAATCACCGATGCAAAAAGAACCAAAAACAGAGCTACCACATATCCCATGGCAACATTACCAAGATTCGTCTCTTAAACCAATCTGATTTTTTTATTTCCGATATTCTTCGATTATCTTTAATGTCGAAAACGCAAATTTGGAAAAATCAAGTCCTTTTTCAGCAGATACCAGCATAATCTCTTTTCCTATTGGGAAGCTCATCACAATGACTTTGTCACGGTAAGACATGGCAAATTTGACTGGACCCAACTCTACGTCAAATTCCTGTCGCATTCGAACCCTTAAGGCAAGCTCCATGTAGAGCATTTCGTCTTTTTTTGTGTCTTCAAGCGGCTGTTTTCCTTCAACCATGCCTCCAGCAACTAGGTGTCCTTTTTCGTTTATTAGGCCTACAAACCTAATTGCCGAGTCAAGTTCTTTGACTTTTTTGCAGAGTGTCTCCTTGTCCATATTTTTTCACCAATAGTACCTGTTCTTCTAGAGAAGCGATCTATTTATTGCGATCTTTTGTATTTAATTAGCATGTCACAAGATGTCAAACAGCCAGCTGAATATTACAAACACATCTCGCTGTTTTGGACCGACCTTCTCCACCTCATGTCCGGCAAGCCAATTGCGCTAAGTTCTGTTGGTCCAATGAGAAACTGGACCAACGACATGAAGAAGATAGTAACCGAAGTCATAGATTCCTACGACGATATGGTGGAATTTAATCAAAGACTGGTTGAGTATTATAAGCAGCTCTCAGACGCTTGGGTTGAGGCGCAAAAAAAGGTAAACGCCAAGGTTCCCAGCATACCAAACGATTCAGAACAACTAGAGGCATACAAGAGAGTCTGGATTGATATCTTTGAAAATGACTTTACCGAACTATTCGACTCTGAAAAGTTTGGCCAAAATTATGGCAAACTGGTATCAGCAGAACTCGAGCTTACAAAGCACTGGGAAAATATCATAAACGTGCTGCTAAACTCAGTTAGGTTGCCAACAAGAAAGGAAGTAGACGAGGTCTATAAAGAGCTGCATGAGCTTAGAAAACGAGTAAAAAAACTAGAAAAAAAGGAGTCAGGCTCAGATGCAACGTGAATCCATTGATCCAAAAATAGTGGAAGATTTTCTAAGTTTTACAAAAAACGTTAGCGAGGCCCATAAGCTGGTACCGGCACCAAATGAGATCGTACTAGAGTCCACCCCATTTGACGTTGCGTATGAGGAGGACAAGATGCGACTTTTACATTTTAGACCATTAACAGAAAAACAGGTAAAGGTTCCACTCATCATAAGTTATGCAGTAATAAACAGATTCCACATTCTAGACATTCAACCAAAGAAGAGCTGGGTTCGAAAGCTCCTCGAAGGCGGCATAGATGTCTACATGATAGATTGGGGCAGCCCCTCAAATATCGACAAATATTTGGATTTTGATGATTACGTAAACACCTACATGGACAACTGCATCGATTTTGTACGGAAAGAGTCACAAACAGAAAGTGTTTCTTTGCAAGGATATTGCACAGGCGGCACCATTGCAACGATTTATTCTGCACTAC
>CAZLSK010000080.1:0-3447 GCA_964562075.1 uncultured Candidatus Nitrosotenuis sp. | reverse complement strand
TAAGAAACCTCGTGGTCACTGCGCCTGTAATCGATGGCTGGAAGGACATAACGGTTGTCAGCAACATGGCAAAGCACATCGATGTAGACAAGCTGGTCGATACCATAGGCAACATGCCTCCAGAATTCATGTATTACTGTTTTTCAATTCTAAAGCCGTTTGAACAGGGACTTGAAAAATACTACAAGTTCTTCAAAAACATACACGACAGAGAATTTGTCGATAATTTCCTCAGGGTCGAAAAATGGCTAGGAGACACACCGCCAATACCGGGTCAGCTTTTCAAGCAGTGGATCAAAGACATTTACCAAGAAAATCTTTTGATTCAAAATAAAATGTACGTCGGAGGAAAACACATTGACTTGACAAAAATAACGATGCCGCTATTCATTCAAATTGCGGTTGGTGACCACCTCGTCTCACCAGAGTGCAGCATTCCGCTACACTATGCAGTTGCAAGTCAGGACAAAACCCTGCGTATTTATCCAACAGGACATGTAGGAATGATTGCAAGTACATTTTCGCAAAGACAAATTCTTCCTGAGCTTTGCCAGTGGTTAAAAGAAAGATAGTTGATTAGTTGCCTAATTTTTTAGGGCTCTTTTGACTTTTTTGCAGTGGAAGAACCATTACCTGAACCAGATCGCCTTCGTTTAGCTTTAGTGCCTCGCGTTCTGCCTCTGGAATTGATATTCTTCCGTTGCTTCCAACCGTTGTCTTAAACGCGCCCCAGCCCATGAAGTTTTGCATCATGTTTGCCACATTGAATACCTGCTCCATGGCGCTTTTTTGAAGCGATGCCACATTGCTGACAAAGCCGGTTTGTGCCTCGGCTGTTTTTGCTGTGATGTCCTTGAGGGTCTGCAGCGGATCGAATTTTTGGTTTTGTTCCATAAAGTTGCAAAACGCCTTCATAAATTCGGCTTGTGCCCTGCCACCCTTTTGCATCCATTCCTGAAACATTGCAACATAATCCTGTTGGTTTGTATTACCAGTCATCGGCATTTTGTGGTAAGAAGATTATTTAAAGTTATTTTAAAAGAAATTCCAAAACAATCTTGGCAAAGTTCTGAGGATCCTCCACGTATGGTGTGTGTCCACAGTCTTCCATCTGGTAGAATCTACAATCCCGAATTTTTTTCACAAAGTCTTTTGCGTATCTTATTGGGATGACTGGGTCCAGCCCACCCCACACAACAAGGGTCGGCACCTCGATTATCTCAAGTTTTGTTACCAATTCTTCTGCATGCTTGAGCCCAAGCAGTGTAGACATGAATGCAAATTTTGCGTTTGGCATCTTCATTCTTTGCACAAAACTTTCTACGATTTCTGGGTTAACATCTTTGTTGTTTCCAGTCATCATTGTAAAGGCATTTTTTGCAATCTCTGGGTCTGGATAGAGTGCGGCCATAACGTACGCATCAAGTGCAGGGGTGGACTGTTTCATTGACCCAGATGGCGACACTAGAACCAATTTATTTACAGATTTTTGGTTGTTGATGGTATATTCAATTGCAATTTGGCCACCAAGTGATGAGCCCATGATTGTTGCTTTGTTGAGTCCGACTGCTTGCAAAAATGAGGCGATGAATTTTGCAAAAAATTCTGTGGTATAGTCTACATTTGGTTTATCACTATACCCAAACCCAATCAGATCTGGAACAAAAACCGTAAAGTGCTTACTAAATTGCGGTATGACACGCACCCATCTTTCAGCGGATGCGCCAAGGCCGTGTATGAGAATCAGGTTTTTTTTAGAGTTACCAGCCTTTAGATATCGAATCCTGTGACCCTCTACTGAAATGAATTCCTCTCGCATCGAGTTACCGTGGATCTTATATTTGGCATAGATAAGTTTTAGGCTTGGGTTTGATCATCCTGAACAAACTGATCTATATTCTTAGACTGATAATGGCTCATGATGAAATGATTTAGGCACAAATTACCCCATTTTTAACTAAATACGCAATGCTATTTACGAATTCATTGTCTGAGGCTGAATTATCTGCCCACCATCATAACCAAAACTGGTAAAAACCAAACTGCAAGCAGATAAAATAAACAAGTAATCAGTGCAGAAAACTTTTGATATGACACATTAGCTAATCCGTCAAAACAAAAATTGTGTGAAATTAAAAAATAGTTTTAGAGGTGATCCAAGGATCGCGAATGAGATCTTGTGTGAGGTCTTTCGCCAGAATATTTTCGTCTCATATGACCAGACGGTCGGTTGTAGAGCAACTCTAAGAACCATGATTCGTGTTCGATTTCTTCGGCCAAGATATGAGCTGCTATCTCATATGTCATTGGATCCTTGCCGTGTGTCATTTTACAGACCTTGTTCCAGTTCACTATTGCCCCTTGTTCTGCCTTGAGGCATTTTTCAAGAATTTCCTTTAGCGTGGTTTTTTTATCAGACTGTAAGAAATCTGCCTGTGCCATCTTTACAAAATTTGCCAAGTCCTTTGGAAACTCGCCGCCTAGTTGGAATATTCTGTCTATGCAGGATTCAAAGTGGCTTAGGTCTTCAAGTCTTGCGTCCTCTATTACGCCTTTGATTCCCTCTCCCTCCATACCTGTACAAAAGGATCTAAGGTTGGTAAAGTAATAGTAAGCCACAAACTCTACAGACGCGTTGTAAACTAGAAGTTTTATCAACTCATCCACATTCAGACCGTTTTGTTCCAGCGTGGTTACACCAACGACATTCGGCTCTTTTCCCTTAACCATAAGCTTGGAAAATATGTCAAGAATAAAAACGATTGGTTTAATTCTTTTTTCTTCTGGTTTTCAAATCAGTAATGGAATACCGTGTCACCGATTTTCTTTTTCCAGTCAAAACGTAACCCTGGATTTCCCCTTAATTTCTCAACGTAGTTGTATGCTGAGAGACCTGCTGCTGCACCATCACCACATGCCGCTATAATTTGCTTGTATGGAACGGTGGTGGCATCACCTGCTGCAAAGATTGCCGGATGAGATGTCTTGCCGCCGTCGGTCATCTCTATTTCCCCCTTCGAATTGATTTTTACTAGATGCTTCACAAAGTCCAGATCAATTTTAAAGCCCATCTCTATGAAAAGACCGTCTACGTCGAGGGTTTTTTCATCACCGGCCTTGTCAACTAGAGTGATTTGCTGCAGGATATTGCTTCCTGAGATTGATTTAACCGAGGTATTTGGTACAAGCACGATGTTTTCTTTTTTCTTGATTGTTTCAAGCATTTCCTTGTCACCCCCAAGACCACCTCCCTTGTAGATGAGGTAAACCTTTGAGGCCATCCGCGACAACAAAATTCCTGCCTCCAATAGGTACCCACCGACACCGACTGCCGCAGCAATCCTTCCCTGATAGAAAGGCGCATCACATTTTGTGCAGTAATGAACACCTCGGTTTGCAAACCGGCGCTCATTTTCAATGCCAAGTTCATTTGGAACCTTGCCGGGG
>CAZLSK010000079.1:0-6549 GCA_964562075.1 uncultured Candidatus Nitrosotenuis sp. | reverse complement strand
TAATTATCTATAATTATACACCTGTTCTCCCATTTAAGGGTTATGTATAATTGTGTATAATTATATACTAGGGGAACCTAAGAGAGTCATGGGAATATCATTTGTTACCAAGATTGCCAAGTCAGGAACAGTCTCAAACGGCAAGGAACGAAGAATAATCATAATTCCAACAGACAGGGTAAAGGATACGATCAGAAAGTACGAGGGCAAACAGGTCAAAATAACAATAGAAGAGATTTAGTAAAAACCAAAGTTCAGATTCTGTATCATGTTTGATAATCAAAGCCGGTTTATTATAACAAAAACGAGTTGCTACCATTATTGGAATCTGAGATCCTTTTTGAGGAATTGGGCCTATGATCATACTAATAACCGGTCTTACAGGAACTGGCAAGACAACCATCTCAGAGGAGATTGCCCCCTTAATCGATGCTGTTGTGCTCTCATCAGACAAGATAAGAAAGGAGATAATACAAAAACCGACCTATAGCAAGCGTGAAAAGGAGTTGGTTTACGACGTCATGAGCCTGCTTGCAAAATATTTGTACAGAGCAGGGAAAAATTGTATTTTGGACGCCACTTTTTTTAAGGAAAAGCTGAGACGGGAAATTTTGGAAAAAATTGGGGCGCCAAAATCAGAGATTAAAATCGTTGAGTGTGTTTGTCCTGAGGGTGTGATTTTGGAACGATTAAAAAATAGAAAGGACATATACTCGGATGCAGATATTGCAGTCTATTATAAAATAAAAAAGATGTACGAGCCAATCAAAGAGGATCACCTAACCGTTGATACGACCTTGGATCCAAAACATAACGCCCTTTTAATTTTAAAAAAGATTAAAGGCTACAAAGCCTCTAAATGAGTTTTTTCTCAGACCACAAGGACCGGAACATTGGAGCTATGGATGATATAGTTAGAGACACTTCCAAAAACAGCATCTCTTTGGCCCTTTGTACGCGAACCAACCACTACATAATTGATCTTGTTTGCTTTTTTGTTTGCAAATGAAACAACGTCCGGTCCAGGAAACCCCCTTAGGATTACCCTTTGAAATGGAATTGATTTTCCTGCGACGATCCGTTCGGCATTATCTAGTATTTTTTCAGCGTTTTTGATCATTTGGTTCTTGACTGCAACCATCCTAGGTATTGCTGCCAGATACGATACAGGCATCACATGAATTCCAACTATACTACCATCCGGGCCTGCGAGCTCTAACGATTTGTGCAATGCACGCAGAGAGTGCCTTGAGCCATCCAGTGGAACAAGAATCTTTTTCTTCACGGCAATTCTGGAGAATCTTGCCTTTAAAACAGTGTAACTGAATCTTAACTTTGAAAATAATACCCCATAACTAAATCTGTTAATGCCTCCACACCGGTATGAAAACAGATCAGGTAGAGATTATCGAGTTTCTTAAAAACAATGAATCTGCCTACCCTCACCCAGTCTCAAAAATCCAGTTAAAGGAGACCCACATCTCGTGGATTCTTCTGACCGGCAAATTCGCCTACAAAATAAAAAAAGCCACTAGGTTTGGAAACATACTAAATTTTTCAAGCCTACCTTTGAGAAGAAGGTACTGCCTCAACGAGGTGGCAATAAACAAGGCGCTTTGTGGCAGGATGTATCTTGGCGTAGTAAAAATAGTTCCGCAAAAAAACGGCTACCAGATCGTATCCCTCAGTAGCAGGTTCAAGGCATCCGAGTATGCAGTAAAAATGGTAGAGATTCCACAAAAATACAGATTTGACAAGCTGCTCATTGGCAACAAAGTAACCTCTTCAATGATTACAAAACTGGCAAAAAAACTCTGTGAGTTTCACAAATCCGCCCCAACAAGTTCTGCAATAAAGAGGCAGGGAATACCAAAGCAAATACAAAAAAAACTGGATGAGGATTTTGCCACACTTTTCAAATTAGCAAAGATCAGTTCTGTCTACAAGAGGACAGTAGATTCTTTTCTCAAGAGAAACGAAGAACTGTTTCTTAACAGAATCCGCCAAGAAAAAATCCGGGACACACACGGTGATCTGTACCTAAAAAACATATTCATCACAAAGACAAGACTCTACCTCTACGACAGACTCGAGTTCAACGATATATTGCGATATGGCGACGTTTGTGAGGATCTGGCGTTTCTTTCCATGGATCTTGATTTTCTTGGGAAAAACCAGATTCGCAAAAATCTTGTCAACAAATACATCCGATATTCCAACGACTCTGATTTATCGAGGCTCTTGCCGTTTTACATGTGTCACAAGGCATGCATAAGGGCAAAGGTGAATTTCTTTTTTGCAACAAATTCCAAAGAGCCTGCTGCAAGAAATGCACACCTACAAACAGCAAGGAAGTTTTTGAAGTTGGCCCGTACGTATTTTGACTGCCTTTAGGAAGTTAGACTCCCTTTTTTGCTCAGGCTTTGTGACCAATTCCTTCGACTGAAACGATCTTTTCTTTCTCATCTATCTCAAAGCTGACGCCAAGAATTTTTTGCGTGACAAGTATGTTGGCTCTGAGATGTTCGGTCAGCTCCTCTACGGCCACCTCGCTTTTTCCCCTTGCAAGGGCCAGAAATGGAATTATCTGGTCGCTCATGTACCTATCAAATGCTTTTTTGGAGTTTATTGAGGAAAGCAGACTGAGTGCTGCGTCTTTGCCCACCTCTTCTGCACGCTTGCCGAGTTTTCCTATCTCATCGGCTCCAAGAATGGTGTTTTCACATTCGGCAAAGATTGTAATCGAGGTTCCAGCCGAGTCTGTTTGGACACTTGAATAACTCAGATCAGACTCAAAGCCTCCACTTGACAAGATCTCCTTTGCCGATTTAGCTTGGCGTTCCGCAACCGACCTTGGAAGCCTTCCTGCCATTGAAAAGCCCTTGATGTTTTTTACCTCACCTCTTTGATGGATTTTTACTGCCCCAATCTCTTTTGTTGGGAAAAATTTCACTTGCACAACTCCTCCCCCTCGTGGATAAAAGCCCTGCTGCAGGATCTCCATCTCTGGCTGTTTTATTCCAAATTTGCCAAGTAATGGAAAGGTTACAAATTTCACATATTCTGCAGTTGGTGCGCCCTTGCCGGCAGTACCACCCCTTGCCCTCAGAGCCAATGTTTTGTCAGAAAAAATTAGAGTTGGAGTAAGCGTTTGTAAAAGAAGTGGTAGGCTTCCTGCAGTGCCAATGTCGATGTTCTTGTCAGAAAAATCATGCTCCATTGGAACAAATTCAACTGTGGTTGAGCCAACCTTGAGTCCAGAGATCTTTGCCTTGCATATTTCGCCTGCGACCTTTACGCCCATGAGGTGCTGTGGTCTTAGTCCAGGATTTGGCCTGTTCTTTCTAATGTTAGTTATTCGAAGTGGAATTAACATCAGGGCAGACAGACTTATTGCGGTTCTGAGAATCTGTCCTCCGCCAATTGAACCATCTATTTCCATGCTCTAAATTCCAAATGGGCTAGCTTTTCAGTTTTGCCAAGACCAAATCAAGGTATGATGTGAATTTTGGCTCTGCGGCGTCTTTTCCCTCAAAGACAACCTTTGCTGCAGGTTTTTTTATCGTCATCCTTTTTCTCAGATCAGCCGGAGTCCCAAGCAGAACCGCATCGCACTCCACTTGGTTTATGCTCTGCTCAAGCTCCTGTAGCTGTTTTGCACTGTATCCAAGGGCTGGAACCACCTCCCCAAGCCATGGATATTTTTCATAGGCATTTTTTATAGAACCAACCGCACTTGGCCTTGGGTCAACGAGTCTGCAATCAAGCAACCTTGCTGCAAAGGCACCAGCTCCATCACGGAGCTCACCGTGTGTTATCGATGGACCATCTTCGACAACCAGTACTCGCTTGCCCCTCACAACGTCTGGTCTGTCAACTGAAATCTCTGAGCTTACCTGAAATATCCTGGCATTTGGGTTTAGTCTGCTGCAGGATTCTGCGGTTTTAGCTACCTTGTCTGGCGGTGCAACATTTACCTTGTTTATCACTACCATGTCAGCAGACCTTACATTTACCTCGCTTGGGTGGTAGAGCCTCTCATGGCCTGCCCTTAGGGGATCGGCTACAACTATTGTCAGGTCCGCTTTGTAAAATGAAAAATCGTTGTTGCCCCCATCCCATATTATGAGATCAGAGATTTTTTCAGCCTCATCTAAGATGAGCTGATAGTCAACGCCGGCAAAAACATCAACACCATTGTTTAGATGGTCGGCATATTCTTCCTCTTCTTCTATTGTTATTTTGTATTTTTTAAAATCATCATGGCTCCGAAAGTGCTGAACTGCCACACTCAAATCACCGTACGGCATTGGGTGTCTTACCACAACGGGTTTTAGTCCTGCCTTTCTTGCACGATCAACTACCATCCTTGAGATGGTGCTTTTTCCAGCTCCGGTCCTTGTTGCCAGAACCGAGATTACCGGTTTTTTTGATTTTAGCTGCGTGTCCTTTGGGCCAAGGAGTGAAAATGATGTGCCTGCAGCAATTGCCTTTGATGCTAGGTGCATGAGGTTCTCGTATGAAACGTCACTGTATGAGAAAAAGACCTCATCTACTTTATGTTGCAAAATAAGCTCGGCAAGCTTTTCTTCGCCAAAGATGGGAATTCCGTTTGGATACTGCTTTCCTGCAAGAGCTGCTGGATATGTTCTGTTTTCGATGTAGGGAATCTGTGTTGCCGTAAAGGCAACGACTTGGTAATTTGCATTATTGCGAAAATAAACATTAAAGTTGTGAAAATCCCTGCCTGCTGCGCCAATTATTATGGCTTTACGAACCATGGCCCACCTATTCGGATGTTGCTATTTATCATTTGTAAATAATTGTGCCCGACTTGAGCTCTACTGCCTTTCTTGCTTTTCCAAGATGTGTTATGACAGCTGGTCTGCCGCTGTTTTCTGCGAATCTCATTGCTGCGCGAACCTTTGGTTCCATGCTACCTGCCGAAAAGATTCCACTCTCTAAGAGAGTTCTTATTTTATCTACCTGTATCTTTTTTAGAAGCTTCTTGTCTTTGCTCTTAAAATTCAGATACACCCCTTCAACATCTGTTAGGCTTACAAATACGGATGCACCTATGGCCGTAGCAAGTCGCTCACTTGCAAGGTCTTTGTCGATTACCGCGTCTGTAAATGAAATTTTTCTGCCATCTAAGATTGGAATTCCTCCCCCACCACACACAATTACAATGTAATCATTTTCTACCAGTTTTTTTACAGCGCTAATCTCGACTACAGAGATCGGATCCGGTGAGGCAACTACGCGTCGAAATTTTCCTGGCAAGACCTCTTTGAAGGATGCTAATGGTTCAAGTTTCTCAATTCCTCGTAGCTCTACCTTTGTAAAAATCGGCCCTACTGGCTTTGTTGGGTTTTTGAATGCTGGATCCTTTGAAGAAACAGTTACCTTAGTGATCAAGCTTGCAACCTTGAAATCCCTGCCAAGATTTTCAAGCAGTGCGGTTTCAATCATCGCCCCCATCATACCCTGTGTTTCAGCAACACACGCATGAAGTGGTAATGGAGCGACGACATTTTTTGCAAATTCATTTCTGAGTAGAGCATCGCCTACTTGAGGGCCATTGCCATGAGTAATCACTATTTTGTATCCATTTTTTGCCAGACTTGAGATCTGCTTTGTTGCATGACGTATTGCGCCAAACTGGGAATCAAATGTTCTGGACTTACTTGCAATGGCGTTGCCGCCAAGCGCAAGAACAATAATTTCTTGTGGCAACTTGGATAACTACGGTGTTTATGATAATATTATTACCGGTAAAACAAATGAAACAATCTCAGATACAACTCGTTTTGTGAAAGGATACAAAAAAGAAAATAGAGGTTATGGGATTGCTACCAAGTCAGCCAAGTCAGTGATTCCTAGTCCTATTGCGCAATCAGACCTTGGTCCTATTGTACCGGTTGCTGCGGCGAACGCGTCGTCACTTGCCTCAAGTGTGACAGTGTTATCTTTTACCCTAAAGTCTGCTTTTGGACTTTCCAAGCCAATTACACAAAATGCCCCATCAAAGTATGCTTTGTGTGGGTGAAAGCTTTGCACTGGTGTCGATTGTGCCGCTTTGCCAAATGCCTGATGATCATTTACTCCGTGATGGATGGTAATTGCATCAACTGTCAAAGCAGTTCCTGCTGGTGCCCCACTTGGAGTTGGAATTGCCCAAGCCCAAAATGATACAATGTCTTCTGCTTTCTTTGCGGGAATTTGTTTAACATCATCTGCCAATGTCATAGAATGCGTAGTACCATCTGAAGACGCTGCTGTTATGTCAAAGTAACCAGTGGTAGCGTAAACAGAAGTTAGTGATACTGCAATCAGTGCTGCAATTGTTGTTCCTAGAACAAGTTTTGAGTTCATTAGCCCTACTGACAATCTCGTGTATAAAAATCACACCATAATAAAATATGAAAAAAATTTTGTCATAATATAATCTTTGAAAGTGCATAAAAAATCAACGACATAATAATTAAAAAA
Source organism: uncultured Candidatus Nitrosotenuis sp. (assembly GCA_964562075.1). Classification (GTDB taxonomy): domain Archaea; phylum Thermoproteota; class Nitrososphaeria; order Nitrososphaerales; family Nitrosopumilaceae; genus Nitrosotenuis. Next base: position 57 of record CAZLSK010000079.1, on the reverse strand, counting down.
AATTGGTGATTGTGTACCATTTGCCCCCGAATAAAATAGGGGCATCAATTGAGTACT
>CAZLSK010000078.1:0-6595 GCA_964562075.1 uncultured Candidatus Nitrosotenuis sp. | reverse complement strand
AAAAAAATATAGGAATTTTGGATCCATCCTTAAATATTTGCGAATCCTATAACATGGTGACAAAAAATGACATGTAAGGGAATCTGCTCCAGATACAAGGCACAAAAGCCAGTAGGAACTGGGCGTTATGCTTCAGGACAGAGACGTTGTCAAATTTGTGAGATCTTCATCAAATGGGAAGGTCTATGGTGTCCATGCTGTGGTTACAGACTGAGAACAAAGCCACGAAATCTCAAGTACAAAGCCAAGCTGCGAGCCAGAGTTGAAGCTGAAGCTCAAGAAGCCGAAGCAATAGCAATAAAGGCATAAGTCTTACCTAGCAATTAATGTCAAGTTCTGACCACAGAGTACTCTCTGTGGAAACAGACAATCGGAAATTTGAGGTAACAATCGAAAAGTACGATAACGGTTTTTTCATTTCCATCACCGAAGGTGCTAAAAAATTCGGCGCAACCATCATATCGATAGGAACTGGTCCCACTCCAAGCTCATCAATTATTGTTCCTGCAAAAATGGATTCACTTTTTCTGAAACTGATCTCTCAAAGAGTAGCGTCACAAGTCAGGGGTTTGTGTATTGTATCGTTATCGACACAAAAAGAACTTGGCACAAATGCAGGCAAAGTTCTAATTGAGAAGATAATGGAGGCAGTAAGGGAATGATAGACCTTCGTGGCTACATTGATCAGCTAAAAAGATCTGGACAGTTGTTAGTAGTAAAAAAGATGGTATCTACTAAATACGAGATTGCCGCAATCACTGCCAAAGTTGATGGTGGAAAGGCGGTTCTGTTTGAAAACATCAAGGAAAGCAAGTTACGTCTTATTGCAAACCTAGTTGGAACACGTACAAGATTTGCAAAAGCAATTGGAGCAACAGAAACGACAATTCACAACAAAATAATCTCAGCAATAAACCATCCAAAAAAACCAAAAATAATCTCAAATGGAAAGTTCATGGAGAACAGCTCAACTAATCTTAAAGTCTTGCCAATTGTTACCCATTTTGAGAAAGAACCGGGACCATTCATCACATCCTCAATAATCTTTACAAGAAATCCAGAAACTGGCGAACAAAACTCTTCATTTCACCGACTTATGCCGCTAGACGGAACACATTTTTCGGTCAGAATGGTTGAAGGAAGGCACCTTCATCGCACCTTTGTTAACGCCAAAGAACACGGCGAGGATCTTAACGTTGCGATCACGGTAGGAGTGCATCCAGCAATTTCCATCGCAGGCGCATATCAGGCAGAATGGGGCAAAGACGAACTAGAAATAGCAAATACCATCCTGTCAGGCAAACTTACCCTCACAAAACTGCCATTTTGTGGTCTTGCCGTACCATCAGGCTCAGAAATAGTCATGGAAGGCAAGATTCTAGCAGACAAGACACACAAAGAGTGGATGGTTGAAATGCTAAGGACCTATGACTTTGCAAGAAAACAACCGGTTTTTGAGCTCAAAAAGCTATACTATAGAAACAATGCAATATTTCATGACATACTTTCTGGATATTCAGAACATAGACTCCTAATGGGAATGCCAATTGAAGCAAAGCTAAATCATGATCTCAAAAAGGCATTACCACAAACAAAACAGGTAGTCATGAGTGATGGAGGCTGTAATTGGCTCCACGCAGTGGTGCAGATATCAAAGAAAAAAGACTCGGATGCAAAAAAGGCAATAGAAAAAACCTTTGCCTCACACCGCTCACTAAAGCTTGTCACAGTCGTTGATGAAGATATTGATCCGTCTGACCCAGCGGCAATAGAATATGCTATGGCAACAAGATTTCAGGCAGACAAGAATCTCACTGTGATCAAAAAGGTAAGAGGTTCCAGTCTTGATCCCTCAAGTGATCAAAAGAATCTTCTTACTGCAAAACTTGGCATCGATGCTACGCGGCCATTCTCAAAAAGAGAAGAAGGGTTTGAAATAGCCAAGATTCCAGGACAAGAAAAGGTTTCATTGAAAAAATATCTAAAATGAGCCAAGCTTTTTTAGACAAAGTGAGTTTGTTATAACATGGAAGTAAAAAGACGCAGCAGCTGGTGGTTTCTTTTACCGATTCTCTTTAGCATTGTAGGCGGTATAATTGCATATTTCATAATAAAAGAGGATGATCCAAAAAAAGCAAAAGATTGTTTGCTTCTTGGCGCAATACTTACTGCCATTGGTATTGCTGTATTTGTTATCCCAATTCTAATTGGAATATCGTTTATGCCTCACGTGGATATGTGGCAGAATAGTTTCTAACCAACACATTAACCTTCAACCACTTTTTATTTTCTCTTTAAAAGACCATCAGACAAAACCAGATTGATCACAAAAGAGAAACTTACACTTTCACTAGATTCCCTAATCATGTTGATCTGGATCCTTCTTAGATGTTCCTCAATTTTTTCATCAAGAATTATAGTGTGTCTACGATTCATAATGTTCCTCTATGGAAGTATTTGCAACCGAAAATACATTCTGAGTTAAAACTTCGGAAATTTTGATCTTAGGAAGCTCCACAACAAACGTGCAGTATCTTTTGCAATAACATCCATTGATTTTAACAAGTGAAGAAGAGATTGTTCATCTGCATACAAAACAAGATCATGCTTTTTTGCAATCTGAGAATAACTCGTAAGCCATTTATCAACAGCGTCTTTTACTACAGAATTTAGCGATACGCCCAACTTTTCCGCCACATCGCCAAGCTTCGAGTGAATCTCATCATCGAAGCCGCGAACTAAAAGATCTAGTCACTACAATAATTTATTGCATCATGCATATAAGATTGATATCATGATATCTTGATTAATTTTTTCAAAGCGGCATGTTGATACTTTGAATTTTTTTGATGATTTGATCATGATCCGACTCTACTTCAATAGAAAAAATCAGTAGGCCATCATCCAGAAACAAAGTTATTAACTTCACCTTTTCTTTTGCAGTAATCATCCAGTTCGTTTTGCCCAAGGCGCCATCAAACATCTCTTCCATGCTTGCCTTTACAGAGGCGTGGTAATGAGCCAGATTTCCAAGCTCAGAATCCAAAAGCGGTTTTTTATTTGGATGTCGCGCAAACGCAATTACTTTTCTGTTTTTTATTCTACCTACGAATCGTATCGAATCATCAAGACTCAAAACATGCTTGCAAATCTCAAGTGGATTAAGCTGCTTGTGCATTTTACTCTTAAGCAACAAACCTCTAAAGACTTGTTAAAAGTCTTTTTATTGAATTACAAAATCGAACATAACTTTACAAATTTTTAGTTAATCTTTGCTGTTTTTACAATTTTTTTACTAGTTCTAGTGACTGATTATCGAAAATGAGATTTCTATCCTATATTATTAAACTCTAAACCACCACTTGATGCTATGGCTAGAAACTACGAAAGGATCTTAGTGCCTTATGATAACTCAAAATATTCCAAAAAAGCTGCTGAAGAGGCTATCAAAATAGCACAAAAATTTGATTCTGACTTGTATTTTCTTACAACAGTCGATAAGGTCAAACCATCGTTATTGATTGAGACTAATCTAGAGGATGAACAAAGACTAGAAAAATATCTCAAAGAGACAGTCTCAAAAACTGATCTTATTCTGCGTGATATGGTATTGAGATGCAAAGAATCTGGCGTCAGTGCCGATTATGAGGTAATCAAAGGTTCGCCGGCAAGTACGATTCTTAAATTTGCCAAAAAAAGAGAAATTGATTTGATTGTTATGGGAAGTCAAGGATTATCAGGCATACAGAAACTAAGGGCACTTGGAAGCGTTAGCAGAAAGGTCTCAGAGCTTTCCTCCTGCCCAGTATTGATAATAAGATGAACTAGACATGAATAAAATCAAACAAACTGAAAATAACTCGCATGAGCATCTAGTTGACACAAAAATTATAAAAAATTTCCTTGCATTTCAGCAAAGTGATACTGTTGATAAGGTTAAAGAAATACTTGGTGCAGGTGCGAGAAGATTTGAAACCATAGGATACGTGTATGTTGTAAATGAAACCGGCATTCTCATCGTAGTATCACTAAAACATCTTCTTGAAGCTCCACCCAACACAAAACTTGGAGACATCATGAACACGGATGTAATTTCGGTCAAATACCACTCACACCAAGAATGAGTCATTTATCTTGCATTAAAGCATGGTCTCAAGTCAATACCGGTGGTGGATAAGGAAAAACGCCTAATCGGTGTAATTCCACACAAAACAATTCTTTCTATCTTTTATCACGAGTTTAGAAAGGATTTATTCATGTCAGGTGGTATTCAACACTCTAAAGAAATCGAATCAATAGAAACCCCTCTCTCAAAGCTTGTCAAAGTGCGGTTTCCTGCCTTGTTTTTGGGTTATTGGTGGTCTAATTGCAGCCTCAATTATGAAAAACTTTGAAGAGATGCTAAGCACCTACATAATCTTGGCTTCATTCATCCCAGTTATTGTGTATTTGACAGATGCAATAGGAACACAATCACAAACACTCGTAGTCAGATTACTTGCACTTGAACCAACATTTCCACTCTGGAAGTATCTTGTGCGCGAAGTCAAAGTCGGCCTTGTATTAGGAACGATTTTTGCAGTGATGTTGTTTGTAGCAGAAACACTTGGTTGGCAGCAAATCCAGCCTGGAATAGTGATTGGCATTGCAGTTTTTTTCAGTATTGTATTTCAAGCGTTTTTTGCAACCTATTTTTCGATCATTCTTGCTAAATTTAAAAAGGACCCAGCAATAGCTTCAGGACCACTAACCACCATAATCAGCGATATTACAACAATAGCAATGTATTTTGCAATTGCGGTAGTAATCTTCGAGCTTTTTTGATGTCAAGCAACAACATTGTGTAAGCCTAGAGCTTGTACCAAAAACTTGGCCCTACTCCTCACAGTCACAGTCGTGATTCCTGCAGCATCTGCTATCCTCTTTTGGCTTTTATCTTCGCCATTTAATGCGCATGACAGATAAAGTGATGTTGCAGCTAAGGCAACTGGATTCTTTCCAGCGGTAAGCCCTTTTTGTTTTGCATCTGCCAGTATTTCTAATGCGCCCCTTTGTGATTTTTGACTTATCCCAACGGAGCTGGCTATCCTGCCCACAAAATCAGACGAGTCATATGATTCCAGCTTTAAATCAAAAGTTTCAACTAAAAGTCTCAGATGTCTTGATAACTCTTTGACGCTGATATTGGCCGCATCAGCAATATCTCCTAGCGTTCTTGGAATATCTGCTTGTTTGCAGCAGATGTATAATGCGGCAGAAAGCAGAGACGCTATACTTCCACCTCTGGTTAGTTTTTTTGCCACCGCCTTTCTGTACAGGTACGCTGTACTTTCTATTGCTGTGTCTGGGATGGCAAGCTTTTGTTGAATCTTGTCAAGCAAAAGAAACGCCGTTCGCAGGCTTCGTTCAACAGAATTGTATTTACTTCGACTGTCCCAAACTCGAAGCCTGTTGAAGGTATTTTTCATGTCGTAGGAAAGGGATTTGCCTGTTGCATCCTGATTCGCGGTTCCTATAACAGTGGATAAACCCATATCATCAATGGTAAGGCTGGTTCTGGAACCGGATCTGGAATTCTGTTGTCGTTTTTCAGGATCGTACGTATAATGTTCAGGGCCTACGTCTTCAATTCTATCTACTAGTACCGAGCCGCAAGCGGAACAAAAAACCTCGCCGGTATTGCCATCTGTTACTACAGGAGCGTTTGTGCAATGTTGGATAGTCTTCATATTTTGTGGTGGTAAAAACCGGTAGTAGTATCTCATCCGTCTAATATAAGGCAATTATTTTAGGCAAATAACATAGATCTTAGACCCGAAGATGCTAAAAAATGCCAAACGCCGTTTGAGATTTAATTCAAAAAGTGATTTTTGTAGCATAAAACTAAAAAAATATGAGATTTAGAACTTGCTGTTCTTAATCTCATTTTTTATGAGATTTTTTAACAACTCTGCATGTTTTTGTCTGTCTGCCTTGATTGTATTCCAGACCTTTTCTGATTCTTTATCTCCTGCAGTTTTTGCATCTTCTACGTACTGATCAACGCGAGACAGAAATCCCAATGTCTTTGTCAATTGATGAATAACGTTGTAGCAGTTGTTATTTAGACACAGGTCTTGCATTTTTTGCATAGCTGCTGATTGTTTTTCTTATATTAGAATAGCAGAGTTGATTATCAAAGCTGATATTATACTTGGTTAATTGTCACCGCAAATGAAAGCATCTAATCTTTGGATTCCTCAACCTCTTCATCAAACTCGTAATTTTTTTGCAGTTCCAGTTGATGAACCTGTTCTAGCATTTGTTCGCGCTCAAACTCCTTTTTCATTTTTTCTTCCTCTTTATCTTCAAGTTTCTTTGATTTCTTTCTTTTCAATACTATACAATTATTTTACAATATTATGAGATGGTTCTAGATTATCAACGCTGATAATCACAATTCAGCTTTTATGGAATAACTTCCTTTTATTTGGTAGGGTAATAACACTCGAGAAAAAACAAGACCTTTACGGCCTGTGTCTTAAGATAACGGGTAACCAAAGGATTACCACGCTCTGAATCTTGAGAGGTTGTTACCCTTTTCAAATCTCTTCTT
>CAZLSK010000077.1:3178-6643 GCA_964562075.1 uncultured Candidatus Nitrosotenuis sp. | reverse complement strand
TCCAAATATCGATACATTTGCATTTGATAGTGAAGTAAATTCTGGTAATTTTAGTTTGTTACCTAACGATTTACAAACAAAATTAACGGTTATCTATAATAAAATTAAACATGCTAATGCTACAGCAAAAGTAATAGTCGATTTTTATATCTCACATCAGCCACCAAATGATCAGATTAAAGGTATTGGTGAGTATCTGAAATTAGAAATGGATAGACAAAGTAAAGAAATTCAAACATCTATTGGATCACTGCTTAAGAAGTTGAATGATAAATAACTCAACAAACTTTTGCAAAGAAAACTAACACTGAAAACTACCAACTAAAGAAATTTGACTCTGGAAAATTCGTGAAATCCTTTGGCAAGATGAGACTTGGTTTTGCCCAAGTTATTCTATAAAATACAAATCAAAATTAATTTTCATACAAACTGGATCTAAAATAGTCCCAAAATGGTATCTGGATCCCCACTAGACCCGTACCAATGTAAGTCACTATGAACCAATTTTATCTCAAATCGCTTAAAAGCCACATCTGTTTTATCAATCCATGGATGACGAAGCCCGCAATTTCCAAGTAGCACAAATTGCCGAGCTAATCATTAATGATAAAATCTCACTAGATGAGCAAGACCAAAAAAAGTTGCAAAAATACATCGACTATGCCAAAAAAGAGTTCCAGCTATCTGATGATGACTCAATCCAGCTAATCAATGAAACTTTTCTGTATCTAAAATTAAAAGAGGCAAAAGACTATGATCCACTACAGCAAGCAGACAAGTTCGGAGCAGGCTTTAGTTAATTTTAAAAAAATTTACAAATTTATTGGTCGTAGATCATTAATCCTTTCTCTTCCAATAAAGAATGCAAATTATTTACAGAGCGATACACATCGGCTTCCTTTTTTGCGCCAGTGCACACCAGCTTTCCAGATGCAAACAACAGTATCACAGTCTTTGGGTCAAGCATCCTGTGTATGAGGCCTGGAAACTGCTCAGGCTCGTACATGCTTCGCGGAAGCGTTCGAGCGGCATGCTCTAAGTGAATCTTGCCGCCAAGATTTATTGCAGCAACGATATTTTGCACCACGATGTCTGCATCCTTTTTTATCTTGATTCCGCCTTTTCGGAGCTTGTCCACTACCGTCTCTACTGCCTTTACAGCCATTGCTTCTGATTTTGCTCCGGTGCAGACCATCTTGCCTGTTCTAAAGATCAAAGTAGCAGTGCGCGGAGTCTTTAGTCTAAAGACAAGTCCTGGGAACTGGTCTGGATGATACTCAGTGTCTGGGAACTTTTTTGTAACCTCGTTTAGGTCAATCTTTTGGTCTACCGATGCAGAGGCAACAACATTTTCAACTGAAATGATTGGCTTTGTCTGTGGCATTTGTGGTCTTTAAATACTCCCTATATATAAAGGGCATAGCAATTCTGCCGCTTTGAATGGGTATTTGGTTTACAACAATCCGAAATCTCGTCAAAAGGTGAGTTTTGCCAAATTCCAAGATCACAACTTAATCTGATATGATGTTCCCACATCGTGAGGTGCTGTCTAATGTACGGTTGGTCTGAGGCGTGTAAAAAGTCGGTTGGTGATGCACCATTAAGTTAACAGAACCTGTCCTAAATATAGAATCGCTATTCAGTAGCTATTTTTATCAATTCAGGAAGTCTGCGTGTTGCTTCAGGCAGTGCTGTTATGCCACCATTCAGACTCTCAGTTACAATGTCTTTGCCCGCAAGCACCTTGACAGCCATAAGCGAGGTATTGCCAGCCATGCAAACAAGCAACGCCTTGCCTTTTGAGCCTTGGAGGTCTTTGCTCAACTCTTCTGGGATTTGTTGCGTTGCTAGCAGTCGTTCGACGGTTCTTGCCTTTGGCACAGAGATCTTGCTTTTATCAACGCCAAGAGATTTTGCAATTAATTCTATTCCTTCTTCGCGCGGAGTATACTGGGTATGAATCCAGATAACTTTGTCATAGTCGCCAATGTTTGATACCGCTTCCTGCAGCGAGACCTGAGTGCGGCTTTGCTTTTTTGACATCTCTTGCAGACTCTTTTGATATTTTTGTATTCCATCGGCAACTATTACAGCAAACTTGCCACCGCCGCCGTAGTTTGCCATCTGAATTACCGAGTATAGTGCAAGAGCGCTACTTTCGCCAATGTCGTGACCTTTGTCTACAAAAAACTTGAGAAGAGGTTTTGCCTGCTCAAAATCTACTTCATGCTGTCCGGCATACAGATGAGGTTCATAAAACGTCAAGCCAGCCCCCTTGGCTTTTGTTCTAATTCCTGCAACATCTTGGTTTGCAAGCGGAAACACTACATGCACCGATTTTTTTCCATATTTTTCAGACATGTATCTGCTCAAGCCCCCAGAGGTGCCACCAGTACCAAAGGTGCAGACAATTCTAAAATCTGCAAGCGAATCTCCTTTTTCCTGTAACTGCTGGTCTATCTCGGCTGCGGTAACGGTTTTGTGCACATCAACGTTTAGTTCGCTGTCATACTGTTCTGGACAAAAACAGCCGTAGATCTTGGCAAGAAACTTGGCCAAGTTTATGATGTCTTGAGCCGCCAAAAGCGATTGTATTTCAGAGCTTGCCTTGTCAAAAATTGCAGGATCAAAGCCAAGCTCGGTTAGCTGTGAACGAATATTTGCAGCAGTTGCCCTTGCTGCCAAGAGATTTGGGTTGTCCTTCATTCCTGGAGCAGGGCAGATGTCCATGTCAAGGTCCATGATGCGGATGTTTTCGTTTCTTAGCTCCTCGAAGACTCCTTCCTGCAGTTTTCTTGATACTAGTGTAACCACACTCAGTCCAAGTTTTGATAATAGACCGAGGGCTATCCCAAAGTTCCCCGAAGTAGCCTCAATTATTGTCTGTCCACTTCTGAGCTTGCCTGAAAGAATGGCGTCATGTATGATGTGGACTGCAGGCCTGACTTTGATTGAGCCTGATATCAAGTTAGAATCGAATTTGCCAAAAACCTTGAGGTCTGAATCGGCAAGATTGAGATTGTACAAGTTTTTTGCACACTCCTTCAAATCTTCAGTAAGATCAATCAGTGGCGTTGCGTTGACGATCTTTGACTCTCCCTGTTTTTCTTGTAGGTGGGGAACCTTACTCCATATCTCTTGTTGAAAACGCTCAAGCAGAACGTTGTCAACGTTGCCTCCCTTAGCTACTTCCAACAATATCTCTCCTCTGCAATGTCATTTGTTGCAAGCTCATATAAATATCTGAATCTACATTCATAATTTTTCCAACCCTGAATTTTCTTAGGATTACAAAACATGGTTTCACACTAATTCTACACTTCAATGATGGTTTATCCACTGCGTGCGATATTCTTCATCAAATATCTCCGATGTAATGTCAGCTTCTTTGATTTTTGTAACCTTTAGATTCACATAAAAAAAGCCAAGCCGGACCGCAGCACCCCGGTAGCGGACCGGGTCCTG
>CAZLSK010000077.1:0-3168 GCA_964562075.1 uncultured Candidatus Nitrosotenuis sp. | reverse complement strand
CGTCCCTTGTAAGGAATTGGAATTTTGAACTCTTTTGCGTTTTTTAGCATAAAACCATACCTGCTTCCAGAAAAATCACAGTCAGCAAAATGAAATTTTGAATCATCTTGCCATTCTTTTTTTGTTTGGTATATTTTGACATCATAAAGGACAGCCTTGCCAACAATTGCACCGCAAACAAGTGATGTTGAATCAATTCCAAGTCTTTTGCAATCGGCGACCCGAACCTTGAGGGGAGCATGAACTAAAAACTCACCACGAAAGGCCGTGTTCCAGCTCCTAAGCTCGATTGTTTTCCTTCCTTTTACTATCAAGTGAGCAAACGGCTGGGAAACAGAAAGACACTTGAACGTAGTCATTATTGTGTTTTAGCATAGATTTGTTTAAAAAATTAAAGCCTCTTTACGTACCGGTCTGATAGAACGCAGTAAATGTAGCATTCTGAGATATAGAAAATGTCCTTGCCGTGTTTGTGCTGTCGTCATGGAGTAAAGGAAGAGCCTCAACATTCTGACAAAAATACAAAAGAGGAGATCGAGGTGCTCAAAAAACAAAATGAACGACTTCAATACCAGATACAACAGCTAAAGTCCGAAAATGCCGATCTTAAAAGAATGGTTGAAAAACTATCAAAGAAAATTAACGAGATGCAGATAATAATCAAAGAATAGCTAGGCTCTTTGCTACAGCTGAATTCTAGAAAATAACCTTGTTTATTTCCTGGTTATGACTTGCTTCTTGCCCAAGTTCGCCTGACATGAATTTATGATGTTATGATTCCCATTTTCGGAAATGTTTATACTAATCTTGATCAATAATAATGCGTGCTGACCAGAGATGGCCATGGGATGGGTTGGCTTCCAGATCTGCCAGATTTTCGGGATTGTTACCTAGGCCATGAGGATCTCACACCATTGCACAAAGATGTTTCGAACTTTTTTAAAAAGAAAAACCTGGTATCGAGCCCACTAAAATTATCATCGACCTACATAATACCAGAAAATAGTTTCTCACCAATTGAGGACCAAGGCCCATTAGGTTCCTGTACTGCAAATGCAGCAGTCGGTCTGATAGAGTACTATCAAAAGAAAACAACTGGAAAATTTATCGACATGTCAAGACTCTTCCTCTACAAAGTGACAAGAAATCTTCTTGGCCTTACAGGGGATACGGGGGCATACCTTAGAACCACCATGGCTGCCATGGTTTTGTTTGGCAGTCCACCAGAGGGATACTATCCTTACAAGATCCAAGAATTTGACAACGAGCCGTCTGCTTTTATGTATTCTTTTGCAAAAGAGTTTCAGACTATACGTTACTACCGCCTTGACTCGCCACAAATCCCAGCAAACGAGTTGTTAAGCAGGATAAAGCGATTTCTGAGTCGCCAAATGCCATCGATGTTTGGTTTTACAGTCTTTAACTCGATTAATCAGGCATCAAGCACTGGAGAGATTCCCTTTCCATGCAACACCGACAACCAAGTAGGGGGGCATGCAATGGTAGCAGTAGGATACGACGATAACAAAGAGATCAAAAACAAAAATTGTGGGTTGGTGACAAAAGGCGCCATAAGAATAAGAAACTCCTGGGGCACCAGCTGGGGTGACAACGGCTATGGCTGGCTACCATACGACTACATCCTAAAGGAGCTTGCCATGGATTGGTGGTCGCTCATGAGGGCAGAGTGGACTGATATGGATGTGTTTGCAGAATGATTAAGACAAAGGCACACGTCTTTCTATTTGCAGCTACTGTATTATTGGTTATTCCAGCTAATGTCTATGGCCAAGTACCGCCTCCAACACTTGAGCTTTCATCTGAGATGGCCACACTACGAGCTCAAAGTTTTGAGACACTTACTACAAAGGTTGAACAAGAGGGACTGGTCAAAGTAATAGTTGGTTTGAATATCCCGTTTCAGACCGATGTGGCTCTAAACGACACAAAGGCAATTCAAAGACAGCAAGAGACGATTCGATCAGCTCAGCAGTTCTTGCTAGAGGACCTCTCTGGCCTGCTTGAGATGCCTGCAGATTCCTTTAGGTTTGTACCGTATTTGGCATTAACAGTAGACACTGAGGGATTGGAAAGACTACGAATCTCTCCGCTGGTGGCAACAATTACCGAGGATAGGCCAATGTTTCCGCTACTCAATATGAGCGCGGCCCGAATTGATGCTGACGATGCTTGGAGCCTTGGATACAGCGGTCAGGGTCAGACAGTCGCAATCCTAGATACCGGTGTTGACAAGAACCATCCATTTCTTGCAGGCAAGGTGGTCTCAGAAGCATGTTACTCTACAACATATTCGGTGTATTCTTCTACAACGGTGTGCCCCAACGGCCAAGAAGAACAAATCGGTGCAGACTCGGGTCTGCACTGTTCTGCAAATGGCTGTACTCATGGAACCCATGTGGCTGGCATAGCTGCTGGAGGAACGCAGATGTCAGGACCTGTAGCATACCATGGAATAGCAAAGGACGCAGACATAATTGCAATCCAAGTCTTTTCCGAGTTCAACGACCCAACCCAATGTGGAGGAAATTGGAATACGCCCTGTGTGAAAAGTTATGTCTCAGACCAGATGTTAGCACTAGAGCGAGTTTATGATCTCCGCAACACATTCGACATTGCAGCAGTAAACCTTAGTCTCGGCGGTGGCTACTATACAAGTAATTGTGATACCGAGCCTCAGAAACCACTAATAGATCAATTGCGCGCAGCAGGAATTGCAACCGTTGTTGCTGCAGGAAATGATGGCTTTACTAATGGACTCAGCTCACCAGCATGCATATCTAGTGCAATCAGTGTGGGCTCTACTAGAACAAGTAATGACCAAGTATCTTCATTTAGCAACAGTGCAAGCTTTTTGGATCTGCTTGCTCCAGGAGAGGACATAAGGTCTTCAGTCCCAGGAACCGGACTTAGCTACAAGGCGGGAACCTCCATGGCGACACCGCATGTGGCAGGTGCATGGGCAGTCCTAAAATCCAACGACCCTCAGGCAACAGTTGATGAGGTGTTGAACAATTTGACAAGTACTGGGGTTCTGATCACAGATTCTAGAAACGGTTTGACTTTTTCAAGGATAAATGTAACTGCTGCGGTGATTCCAGAATTCCCAGCTTCCTTGTTGATCTTTTCACTAGCAATAATACCGGCTGT
>CAZLSK010000076.1:0-6661 GCA_964562075.1 uncultured Candidatus Nitrosotenuis sp. | reverse complement strand
CATATTTCTTGGCGACCTATATAACAAACTCGAAGGTCCCGAGTACAAACCACGAATTCCTGTAGTTTCTATGTCAAGAGAGGATGGATTGCTAATAAAATCAATGTTGGTAAACAAAACAACTGGCACCATAAACACGTTCTATCATCCAGACTTTGTTTCGTTTTTCAGCTCACGCGGACCTGTTTCTCCATTTTATATCAAACCAGATATTGTGGCACCTGGTGTTTTTGTAAATACAACCTCAATTTCTGGGCAATACAATCTTACTAGCGGTACAAGTTTTGCTGCACCTCATGTCTCTGGTGCAGCAGCAATACTTTTGCAAAAAAACTCCTTTTTATCTCCGCAGGAAATTGCATCGCTTATTTCCACTACAGCGGACCCTATCTCTGACACCTTTGGGACTTTGTTTCCACAGGAAATTAGCGGTGTTGGGAGACTAAATGTAACAAAGGCATTTGATGCAAACCTAATCATTCTACCCTCATATGCAGTCTTTGATTTGTCTCCGTATGCCAAAACTCAATCAGCGGTCTTTGAGCTAAGAACAATCGATAAGACAAGACCAGACATCTCAGTTGATTTCAAATTCGATCAAAACATCGCCAAGTTTGATTATGATGTAGATGGTACAACCTTAAACGTAAAAGCTACTTTGGTGGATCAAAAGACTGGTCAATATCAAGGCAGCATCGTCATTTTTGATCAAAAAACTACGTACCACATTCCATTATTATTGAGGATAGCAAATGGGACCATAAACATAATTGAGAATAATGGTAGACTAGATTTTGAGATTGAGTCAACAGATGAGTGGTCGTATGCAAAGATTTCAGTGTTTAATACAGATTCTAGACTTGTTGACAGCATATCCATGACGCCTATAGGCAGCGAACCAATTTTTATTCATGATGTCGGCACGTATTGGATTCAAGCCGAGCTGAAATCTGGTAAAGAAACCATTAATTTGTACAATGCTGTTGTAGTAAAAACTCCCGCAGAATCAAGTTTTGATACCAGAGATTTTGGATTGCCGACAACTCCCTTTTTGTTAATTATTGTGATCATTGGGGTTGTGATAGGAGTAGGCCTGAAAATACGAAGATGAATTAGTAGGGTTTTGGCCCTGCGTTTGTTATCTCTGGTGCAATATCTTTGAATTTTTTGAAATTATCTACAAACATATGTGCCAGTTTTTTTGCTGAAAGCTCGTATGTATCCTTGTCTTGCCAAGTGCTCTTGGGATCAAGGACTTCTGACGGTACCTGTGGGCACTCTGTTGGGACATCCAAGTTGAACAGCTCATCGTGTCGATATTTCACAATGTCGAGCGCGCCTGTCAATGCCGCAGTCACCATTGCTCTGCTGTGCTTTATGCTGATTCTCTTGCCTATCCCATATGGGCCACCAGACCAGCCTGTATTGATCAGATAAACAACCGTATTGTGTTGTTTGATTTTTTCACCCAAGAGTTTTGCATAGACTGAGGCAGGCCGTGGCATGAACGGCGCTCCAAAGCACTCCGAAAACGTTGCTTTTGGTTCTTTGATGCCCCTTTCTGTCCCTGCCAACTTGCTTGTGTAACCAGACATAAAATGATACATCGCGCCTTCTTTTGTAAGTCTTGAAAGTGGCGGCAAAACTCCAAGTGCATCAGCGGTAAGAAACACAATTACTTTGGGATTTCCACCGACGCTTGGAATCACAGCAGCTGGAATGTAATCTAATGGATATGCCGCACGAGTGTTTTCCGTTAGTGAACCATCATCAAAATTTGGTTTGAGTGTTTGCTTGTCGATAACGACATTTTCTAATACTGCGCCAGACTTGATTGCATTCCAAATCTGCGGTTCCGATTCTTGGCTCAAGTTTATGCATTTTGCATAACAACCGCCCTCAAAATTGAAAACTCCTTTGTCGGACCATCCGTGCTCATCATCACCAATTAGCATCCTGTTTTGATCCGCAGAAAGAGTTGTCTTGCCGGTTCCTGACAAGCCAAAAAATAGTGCAGTATCTCCATTTTTACCAATGTTAGCAGAACAATGCATTGGAAAAACTCCTTTCTTTGGCAGTAGATAATTCATTACTGAGAACAATGATTTTTTCATCTCACCTGCATAGCTGGTTCCTCCGATTAAGACGAGTTTCTTTGTGAGATTGATTAGTATGAAAACATTTGATGCCGTCCCGTCAACTTCAGGAATTGCCTCAAAATTGTTAATGCACATTACAGTAAATTCTGGCTTGTGGGCCTCTAATTCTGCTGCCGAAGGCCTTACAAAGAGCTGTCTGGCAAAAAGGCTTTGCCAAGCATGATCGTTGATTATTCTTATTGCCAACCTCTTGTCTTTGTCGGCGCCAACAAAGCCATCGAATACAAATAGTTCTTTTCCCTCTACAAATTTTTTCATCTTACCAAAGATCTTATCAAATCTATCAATTGGAAATGGGTGGTTTATCTTACCCCAGTCAACATTATCATGTGTCTCATCGTCGTCTATGATATAACGGTCATCAGGCGATCTACCCGTGTATTTTCCAGTTTTTACCGCCAATGAACCCGTGCTTGTAACAATTCCCTCATTTCTTTGAACTGATGCTTCTACCAGCCTGTCAACTGGCAGATTTCTGTAAATCTTTGAAGGGTTGATGCCAAACTCTTCAATTTGAGCAATAAATTGCGCCGTGAGGGTTGTTTTAGAATCGACCATTCAGTTGCACCTTGTGCTCAAAGAACATGTGGTGTTCATTGAATACTCAATCGCCCTATGGAATCATTATTAATTTTTGCCATTTTGGCGGATCTTCAAGTAACCTATTTATTGAAAAATCCAAGACGGTGTTTGTTGACCATCAATAAGGAAAGGCTTGCTTTAAGACAAAAGGTAGCAGAAAACAGACCAGAATTTGTCAGGCAGGAAAGCTGGCGTTACAAAAGAGTCGGATTAGCTTGGAGAAAGCCCAAAGGCATAGACAATCACCAAAGAAGACAAAAGTTCAGAGGCAGACCCGGATTAGTAAAGGTCGGTTATGGCGGCCCCAAATTAGCACGCGGTTTGCATCCGTCTGGATTTACAGATAATCTTGTTTACAACACTAATGATTTAGGAAGTCTTGATCCAAAAATGGATGGAATAAGAATTGCACACGGTGTTGGCAAAAAGAAGAGGTTAGAAATAGTTTCAAAAGCAGTTGAAAAGAAATTCAAAATTTTTAACGCGAGAGTGAAAACAAGTGGTAGTAAATCTTAAAGCAAAAAAACGCCTCGTTTCCAGAGTAGTTGGAGTTGGGCAAAGCAGAATAAAATTTGATCCAGAAAGTGCAGATGATATTGCAGATGCAATTACTCGAGACAACATACGAAGTTTGATTTCCTCTGGTGCAATTACGATAAAACCTGCCAAGGGCACATCCCGCGGAAGGGCAAAATTCAAGAAATTACAAAAGCGAAAACGCGGAACAAAGACAGGCTCAAAGAAGGGCAGAAAGGGAGCACGGGTTGGCAAAAAACGAGTCTATGTTGAGAAGGTCAGAGCCCTACGTCATAGACTCAAGGTTGCCAAGGACAGAAAAGAGATAACAAATCCCCAGTTTTGGGATATATACCACAAAATAGGCGGCAACACCGTAAGAAACATTGCTCACCTACGCAGCCTAATTGAGGAAATAAAAACAAAACAAGACTAGAATCGATGCAGCGTTTTTTCCCAATTTTGGATCTTTCCGTTTTTGATTGAGATCCCTTCGTCTGAAAGCATTTTTGTTTTTACATTTTGTCCGTAATAATACCCGCCGATCTTTCCGTCCGATTTAACAACGCGGTGACAGGGGATAACAACTGGAAATGGATTTTTGTTCATGATTTGACCTATAAGGCGTTGCCCATTTTCTAGTCCCACTGCTTTTGCAATCTCACCATAGGTAGTGACCTTTCCCTTTGGTACCGCAAGCAATTTTTTATAGACTCTTTTCTCCAGTTCGTTCAAAGTTTTATCACTTTTAGGTCGGTATTCTTTAGCAGATCAAGTACTTTTTGTTTGTGTTTTCCAAGTCCTGCCCAGTCAAGCAAGGCAGCTTGAGCTTCTTTGTTTTGATGCAGTACGTGAGAAAATAACTCCTCATCTACAAATTCCAAGGTATGTTTTGGAATTACTGTTCCCAAGGCATATTTTCCTTTAATTAGCTCTTTTGTGAACTTGTCCGGATAGTGCGTGCCCCCAAAGCATATAGCAACTGGGTGGGTTTTGATTGGTTTTGACAAAACCTGCAAAACCAGTTTTGCAACCGAGCTGCAAAGTGATTCATCGTTCCATTGTTTTTCAGTCGTGCCTACTTCTATGAACAAAGTAGGTTTTGAGAGCGCGGTCGGCCCGTGATGGGTTGCCTCAATCGTAATCTGAAACTCTTCAAAGTGTTTTCTGTTTTGCCACAGTGCCTGGATGTATGATTTTTGTAGATGTGGGTGAGGAATCGCGACCTGTCTTTTGTTTCCACCAAATTGCGCATCTGAAAAATTTCCTGTGCTATGACACGTTAATGCAAGCTCGCCTGATTGAGCTGCGTGTTTTGATAAGAAAACAAAGCCATCGTAGTGATACTTTTCCTCAAGCCAATCTGCCGAAATTGCAGGAGTTGGAATTATTGCCAAATCAAAATTTTTTTCTCTGAAAACATCGCCGTCTTTTTGCATGTTTTTTGAGATGAATTTTGCCATGTTGTAACCTGCAGGATCTTTTTCATACGCAACAAGCAATTCCATGAGATACGGATATAAGGACACCTTATTAATCCCCAACCATGGATCTGAAAATCACACTCAAGAACATGGCAAACACGTTAAAGCTTGCCAAAAAATCTGACAAAGAGGATTATATGCAACATCTAAGATTGGTTCTTTTGGGTGTTGCCTCAATTGGGGCGATTGGATTTATAATTCAGTTTGTATTTTCAGTATTTAGATAGATGGAATTGTCTCAAGAAATTAAATCGCATCTTTTTGCAGTTAGGACCACTGGAGGTCAAGAAAAAGTAGTGATGAACTTGCTCCAAAACAAAATAAAGACAAACAAGATTAACATTCTTTCAGTTCTTTTGGTGGACAATCTCAAAGGATATATCGTCATTGAAGCAAAGGATGCAAACGCCGCCTTTGATGCTCTGCAAGGAATAAGGCACATACGCGGCCAGCTAAGGGGCGAGCTGGAATTCAAAGACATAGAAGGGTATCTTGTAACCAAGACAACTGCGCCACAAATCGCAGTAGACAATGTGGTTGAGATAATTGGAGGACCGTTCAAAGGAATGAAGGCAACAGTAACACGAGTTGACAATGACAAACAAGAAGCAACAGTCATACTGCTGGATGCGCCTTATCAGTTACCAGTAACAGTTGATACAAACTATCTCAAGATATCCACCGCTTAGGAAGGATTAAATCTTCACACCAAAAAGTGAACACCATGTCAGACACTCAGTCCATTTCTGCTCTAGTTACAGGCGGGCAAGCATCAGCAGGACCGCCCTTGGGACCAGCTTTAGGTCCACTAGGGGTAAACATAATGGAGATAATTAACACAATAAACCAAAAGACCTCTGACTTTGAAGGGATGAAGGTTCCAGTAACAGTTTCCGTAAATACAAAGACAAAGAAGTGGGAAGTAATCGTTGGTATTCCTTCCGCTGCTGCTCTTTTGTTAAAAGAGGCAGGAATTCAAAAAGGCGCAGGGACTAGCGGCGCTACGTGGGTTGGCGACATCAAAATTGACTCACTGGTAAAGGTGGCCAAAGCCAAGTTAGAATCCTCGTATGCAAGCTCCATCAAGTCCGTAGCAAAAGAAGTTGCTGGAACTTGTGTGTCTTTGGGAATTAAAATTGAAGGTAAGAACCCAAAAGAGTTCACCGCTGAGATCAACGCGGGAAAATGGGATGATAGCCTAAAGTAACTACTTGGCAATCAGATAAGAAGGCTCTTTGTCTGTCTTTTGCAGTTCGACAAATGTTTCAGTGCTCTGAATTCCGTCTATTTTGCCAATTTTGTCGATGACTATATTGTGCAGTTTTTCAAGGTTTTCTGCATGAACTCCGACCATTATATCAAACCTACCCGTTACTTCGGAAATCGAAACAATCTCTGGTGTCTGTAACAGCTGCCTGTGTATGTCATCTTTTAGTTTTGGATCTCGGTTAATTCCTATTGTGGCTTTGACGCCTATCCCCAGCTGAGCCTCATCCACTATGATTGTGAATTTTTTTATCAGTTTCTTTTTTGTGAGCCTCTTGATTCTGCTGTACAAAACAGATGCATTAATTCCCAATTTTTTTGAGAGGTTAGGAACTGAGATACTCCCATCTTTTGTTAATTCGTAGAGAAGCTTCATGTCTAGATTGTCTAGTTTATGCAATGTTTTCGAAATAATGGATTCTACATAATAAATGTAATTTTAGCCACTGGAATTTGCACATTATGCAAAGCAGTCTTGTATTATTACGAAATTTTATAATTCTTGAGAAAATTTCTCAACTCAACGACAAACGATTTTAAATAGGCATTCAGGGAAAAAACCGTTGACTAGCGAAGCAGATTTAACTAAAATGATAAAGGAAGCCAAGGCTGTAGATAAGGAACGCAAGTTCAAGCAGTCCTTAGAGATGTATG
>CAZLSK010000075.1:0-6733 GCA_964562075.1 uncultured Candidatus Nitrosotenuis sp. | reverse complement strand
GATTACCTCATCGATGGCAAGCTCCAGATATTCTTTTGAAACGATGAAAAAACTCTCAGGCATTTAGATTGCCTTTGCAATTATTCCAGAGACATCTACAACTGACGTGCTACCAGGGATTGTATTTGCACTAATGATTCGTGTAACTCCGGCCTTTCTGATCTTTTTTCCTGCATTATCAATCAGAAGAGCGTGAGTACATGCAACAAAGACACGTTTGCATCGTTGTCTCTTTAGAAACTCAGTTGCCTTGATGATGCTACCACCAGTACTGATCATGTCGTCGACTAGCACAATGTCACGACCCATTACGTCGTCAAGACTTGATCTCATTATCTTTATCTGACCTGTCCTTCTATCCCGTTGTTTTTTTAGTGCAATATAGTCCGTGCCGTACATTTTTGCAAATTCTCTTGCTCTTACCACCCCACCAAGATCTGGCGATACGACAAGAGGTTCTTTGAGGTTTAGTCTCTTGAAATAATTAACCAGCACTGGTACTGCAGAAACATCCTTAATTGGAATTTGAAAGTGCCTTAATCCCAGCTTACTGTGGATATCGACCACAACAATCTTTGAGGCACCCGCTGACCTGAGGAGCTTGGCAATTACAGACAACGTTACCACCTCCCCTGGTAAAAACTCACGATCCTGCCTTGCATATCCCATATACGGAATGACGCAGATAACCTGGTTTGAGAACTGTTTTGCCTTGAAAATCAGCGCAAGTGTCTGAATAAGGTTAGAGTCAACTGGTGGGTATGATGAGTTGACAACTATGAGCTTGCCTTTTTTTGGCTTCTTTGAAATTGTGATTTTGCTTTCGCCATCAGGAAAGATTCTAAGCTCAGATGATACATACTCTGCTTTTAGCTTCTTTGCAAGCCTCTTTGCCAAGCCCTCCGATGCCTTTCCACCAATCACAGTAACAGACAACAAATCAACCTTCGAGGGGGGATTCTTAAATTTTGAGTGATAGAAACCATCGTTCTTAGAAGAAATTCACTTACAAATTATCCATACAAAAGATACGCGGTCATTAAATACAAAAAATCACAAAATACATCATGACAACAACTGCTTGGAAATGTTACAGATGCGATCTGACATTCAAAGATGAATCGTTGGCAATCCTACATAAAGGAGTATGCAACCACGAATCAAGACCGATCAGAATAGCAATGGCGTAAAACGGATTAAGTAGAATCGGCAAATCCGTTTGATGAGGTGCCGCAATGTGGCAGTTGGTTGTTTTCATGATTCTACACTACATCAAAACGGTCGAAAATGCCTAGTCAAAGGTTGTAAGTGTTTATCATTTGTTAAAACCTAGACCGTCGTGGTGCTATTTGTGATAAGAGCTGTAGCTTGGGCCAAGATGTTTAGGAATGGTTCGCCAAAAAGCAGATCCACTATTCTTTGCGAGAACTTGTCCAATACATGTGATGTTGCGTTTTGCAAAACCACCGTCTCAACAATATCAAAGGTTTTGTTAAGTGCTTGATCTGCTACAACATCTGATGGCACACCTGCATCCAACTGCCTCACTAAATCAGGGATGAATCCATGAACCTCGCTTGGTATACCTTCCTGCATTATAGAAGATGCTGCCTCCTCGGTGGGTTCCCTGATCGCCTCCTTTACCAGATCCTCAAACATTTGAGGCAAGCAATAGACGCTTTGCCTTTAACCTGTACGTCACTGCTTTTTAAAGCGCCCGAGACCGATGTGGCAACGCATAAAAAATTTACCTTCCGGACTGGAAAATCTGGTGTTTTCTAATTGTAAGCTGTTTGTTGACAAAAGCAATAGAACAAATTATTAGTAAGGGTTTAAGAGGAAATCCGAAAAGGCCTCATGATGAGCAAAACAAACCAAACATTGGCAAGCGTCTATAACTCGATGTTAAAGACGTTGATAGACAGGCGAGCGGAGCTTGTAAAAGAAATTGAGGATATCAACTCTCAGATAATCGAGCTGAAAAAGGAAGCTAAAGAAAGCGGCGTTAGCCTCGCCAGCTAATTATCAATTTTATTACGCTAAAACAAAATATGATACTATGGATCTGGTTTTTTCCGATATTCACGCAGACATTGAGGGACTTGAAACCATTTTAGAAATAGCATTTTCTTCCGGCTTTCAAGAAAGATATGGAACAGTATCTAGGATAATTAACCTAGGTGATGTATTAGAACGTGGAACCAGTCCAAAAGAGGTACTGCAAAAAATCTCCGAACTCGCACAATCACATTCTGTTGTTTCGGTAATGGGAAACCATGACGAAGGATTCTTGTACAAGCGATTCCTGAGCGGCAGCTCATATGCAAGCCTCAAGGCACACGAGCTCTTAACAGAAGAGGATCTGGAATTCTTCAAGCAAAACAGGGATGGAACATACGGAGAGCAGTTTGTTGTAGACCAAAAAAACGGTCTTTTGATTGTGCATGGTGGCCCAATAAATCCGGAAAAAATAATCCAAGACGGAGACAATCCTTGGCTTTATCAGAGAACCTGGCAGAGACTCTCAGAGGAGGATGCCGAATTTTTCAGCTATTACGGATATCACTACAGGCCAGCTTCTGCCTTTTCGGAAGGAAAGAGTCATTTTGATAATTTCATAATTTTATGTGGTCATCAACATATGGAAGCTGCAATAAAACAGGATAATGACCAGATAACCAACATTTGGCCATTCCATCCAAAGATAGAAAAAGTAGGCCAACACGTTCTGCAAAAGCGCGAATTTAAGATCGATAAAAAAAGCAACTATCTTTTCAGAGTGGGACTGGGAGGTCCTCAGGGATATTATGGAGGAGGTTCTGCCAAGCCACACTTTGGTATAATCCAACATGACCCAAAAAAAGTAGTGCTCTTTAGGCTAGAGCACTAGCTTAAAATCAATTACGGTTTCAAGCAAATCAATGAAGGCAATTGTTCTTGGAGGCTCAAAAGGAATAGGCAAGGCAATCGCTGAGGCGCTTTCATCCATTGGATGCGATGTTTTAGCCGCATCACGAAAAGACATTGACACATCGAACCTCTCAAGCGTCAGGCAGTTCATCAAAAAACAAAAACAGACAGACATTCTTGTTTTGAACACGGGTGGTCCGCCACCAAAACAGTTCGGGGAGGTAACGGAAAAAGAGTGGCAAAGATACCACAACCAGCTGTTTTTGGGATTTTGCATTTTGTTGCAAAAGCTAAAGGTAAGCAATGGTGGTTACATCTTTGTAATAACGTCGGGGGTCATTAAAGAACCAAACCCACGCCTTGTCATATCAAGTGCCTACCGCCTTGCGTTTACCGCCGTCTTTAAGCTTGTAAGCAAGGAGCTTGCTGCAAGAAACATTAGCTGCATAAACATTGCACCCGGACTCATCAACACCGACAGACTACGAGATCTAGGAAATGCAGATGAGCTTGCAAAGGGGTTACCAATGAAGAGGCTTGGCGAGCCAAAAGAGATTGGGAATTTTGTAAAATCGATTGTCCAAAATAAAGTCAAGTATCTTTCTGGTGTTACAATAAACTTTGATGGGGCAAGCTCCGATTTTGTTCTGTGAGAAAACCGATAAAAG
Source organism: uncultured Candidatus Nitrosotenuis sp. (assembly GCA_964562075.1). Taxonomy (GTDB): domain Archaea; phylum Thermoproteota; class Nitrososphaeria; order Nitrososphaerales; family Nitrosopumilaceae; genus Nitrosotenuis. The sequence continues at coordinate 3,155 of CAZLSK010000075.1, read as the reverse complement.
ACTCTAAAATCGTAACCAAATCATGGTGACGTGTCACAAGTGTTTTGAGGAAAAGCATGAGCAGTGCATGGGAAAGACAGGCATGATGAAGTGCAGCTGCAACACTTGTTTTCCACAGAAATGAGCGCAACCGAGGTCTTACGGCAAGATCACCTTAAGATAAAGAGACTGGAAAAGGTAATCGAAAAATGCTACAAGGACCTGTATGCAGGCAAAAACATTCCACTTTCTGATATTGGGAAAATTACATTTGTTATCTCTGAGTTTATGGACGCGATTCATTATTCTAGGGAGGAGGACTCGTATTTTGCGTGTGTAGCAAGCTACGACAGACTGCGCGATGAGATTAGAAAGTTCATGATAGAGCACGAATTCAGCAGAAGGATTGCAAAAAACATTTCAAAACACCTGGAACGTTGGCAAAATGGCGAAGACGGACGAGAGCCCGTAGCAAGGTTTCTTAGAACCTACTACATCTACATGCACGATCACGTCGAAAAGGAAGAAGAATTTTTCAAAAAGGCTCAAACCGAGGTTCTTTCAGCAGAAGAGGAACAAGAGATGTATCAGCAGTTCCAGTCTGTGATGGCAGTAGCAACAACGATTCAGACAATAATGAAAGAGATCGAATACCTCGAAAAACAAGACTGGTTTATGTCGTAAAGTCTTTAAGAACTTCAATTTGGAGGTAAATTGAAAATGGCATTTGTGGTATGGATGACAGGACTCCCATGTTCTGGAAAAACAACAATAGTGAGGGCGATGCAAAAACATGTTACAAACTTGGCAATCCTGGACGGCGATGAGTTGCGAGAGTGGCTTTCGCCAAAAGACTTTTCAAAGGAAGGAAGAATTGAACATAACAAAAGAGTTGCCCATCTAGCAAAGCTCTTGCTGAAACACAACGTCCCATGTGGCGTATCGCTTGTCAGCCCTTTTGTTGTAAATAGGGAAGATGCAAGAAGAATCGTCGGTGATGATAAACGCTTCTTTGAGGTCTATGTCAAATGTTCGTTGGAGAAATGTGAGACGCGTGATGTAAAGGGCATGTACAAAAAGGCGCGAAACAACGAGATCAAAGCCTTTACGGGAGTAAGTGACCCATACGAAGCACCAGAGAAACCTGATCTTGTACTTGACACGGAAAAGGAGACCCTAGAACAAAGCGTTCAGAGCCTTTTGAATTTTCTTAAATCAAAAAACCTGCTCAACGGTAGCGCTTGATTATCTGGTCATGGACTAGACCATTTGTTACAAGCAGGCCGTTTTCATGGTTTAGCTTTTCGGTATTGTAAAAGATCTCGCCTCCACGCATATCGGTCATCTTTCCGCCAGCCTCTGTTACAAGGCAGTATGAAGCGCAGGTATCCCATTGTTTTATCTTGTTTGATGTTGTTAAATACAGGTCTGCAAGACCCATACAGATCTCGGCAACCTTTAGCGAGCTACCCCTGCTCTCAAAACTTGATACGCCAAGTTCTTTGAAAAACTTCTTTTCCCGTTCTGATAGATGGAATCTACTTCCGACAGCCCTGCATTTTTTGAGATCCGTGGTTTTACTGACCGCTAGTTTCTGCCATGAATTATCTTGGAGCTTATATGCACCACTTCCTTTTTGCGCCAAAAATATCGTGTTGGTAGTTGGCCTGCAGATCAGGCCAAGAATCGGTTTTTTGTTTTCGACCAGTCCTATCATGATTGTAAACTCGCCTGTTCTATTTACAAAATCGCTTGTGCCATCAATGGGGTCGATTATCCAGATTTTTTCATGAACTAATCTATTGATATCGTCTTGGTCCTCTTCTGAAAGAATTGGAAGGCGGGAACCAGACAAGACCCTCTTTATGATATCATTGCTTTGCAGATCTGCCTGCGTTATGGGAGAATCGTCATCTTTGAGGTTGTGTACAAAAGCACTGTTATAGATATCCATGACTACCTTGCTTGCCTTTTGTGCTGCCTCTACTGCAAGCTTAACTTCATCTAGGGGGTTTGAAAATGGAAATGATGACATCTTAGGTGGTAAGCTCTGGCTTGATTGTCCAAACTATTGCCAACACGATAAACGGGATTGAGATCAGACCTATTATTTGAAGAACCACAAATAGCTGCGGCTTTGCCTCTTCTGGTGTGGCATAAAGCCACGGCAAGGGAAGCGTTACAACAAACCAGATTACAGCAAGAAGTATGAGGGTCTGGACTCGTTTCTTCTTTCTTGACTCCAACATCTTAAATGGCTAATATGGGCATTAAATTGATTTGGAATTTCACTTTGCGGATTCGCCACCGTCGAGAGCCAAAACAGCACCTGTCACCCAAGACGAATCCTCAGAGGCAAAATACAGAGCGGATTTAGCTACATCATCAACCGTACCAATACGCCCAATTGGATATGCAAAGTTCATCATCTCTCTTAACGCGGGTGTCGAAAGATACTCCAAAGTCATGTCGGTCTCCACAACGCCGGGGCAGATGCAATTTACACGAATCCTGCTTTTTGCATATTCTAGGGCCCAGCATTTGGTCAGCAAAACAAGTCCTGCCTTTGATGCAGAATATGCATCTGCACTAAAATCTTGATATGCTTTCAAACCGGCCGTCGAAGCTATGTTGATTATACAACCACCGTTTTTTTTCAGGTGTGGGATTGCAGCCTTTGTAAAGCGGAACTGCCCTGTGAGGTTTACATCAATTACCTCGTTCCATTCTGATTCTGAGATCTCATCAAGCGGCTTTATCTTTGGGAAGACTCCAGCATTGTTTACCAAAATATCCAGCTTGCCAAATTTTTCTATGGTCTTAGTTATGACATTTTTGACCTCGGATTCTTTTCTGATGTCTGCCGGCACTGCCAAGACACCAAGCTCTTTTGCTGTCTTTTGGAGGCCTTTGGGATCCTTTGCGGTGATTGCAACCGATGCGCCCTCTTTTGCAAAAAGTGCCGCAATCGCCTTTCCGATTCCCCTGCTACCACCACTGACCAATGCAACCTTTCCTGCCAGCCTCATTGTTATGTATTGCAATGAATTTCGTAATATCGGTTTTGAAAACCACCCCAAAAATTTTGCATTATATGTAGATCTTTATTGTAAAAATCTACTCTATTATCCTGAAATTAGTTCACCCCCTAACCAAGAGACTAGGATCACGGTTTG
>CAZLSK010000074.1:2669-6795 GCA_964562075.1 uncultured Candidatus Nitrosotenuis sp. | reverse complement strand
GATTCCAGTAGAATGTGTGGTCCGAGGTTATTTTTATGGAAGTCTGATCAATAGGTGGAAGGCAGGACAAATTATCCTCCCCAAAGGAACACAAACCGAGATTGCAGCAAAGTTACCTAATCCGATTTTTGATCCTACGACAAAATCAGAACATGACGAACCACTAGACAGACAGACTGCTATACAAAAAGGACTTGTCACAGAAGAGGAGTACAGCTGGCTTGAATCAAAATCAATTGAGATTTACAATCTAATGTACAAGGTTGCTGATTCTGCTGGATTCATTTTGGCTGACTTGAAGCTAGAGTTTGGCAAGCTTAACGGCGAAACAGTGCTTGGCGACTCGATTGGCCCTGATGAGTATAGGATGTGGCCAAAAGACACCTATGAGATAGGGAAGATACAAGAATCATACGACAAGCAAATTCTTCGTGACTGGCTTACTGCACATGGTTATCAGCAGCAATTCGAAGATGCAAGAAAGCAAGGAAAGGAACCAGTAGCACCGTCTATACCGAAAGAAATCATTCAGAAAATGTCTGAGCGCTACGTCAGCTCTTATGAGCGCATTGTAGGAAAGAAGCTTTAAGCACAAATCTTTCATTTCAACTCGAATTCCAAGTTTTTCAACCCTTGTTTTTGATGGTTTTACATCTGTTTGACACCCTCTGCCGCCGGGTTTGCCAAAATTTTGGTTTTTTCAAAATTACTCGTATTGCTACTAATTATATTGGAACATTATGAATAATTTTGATACCACTACAATGTTTTTCGTAACAAGAAACAAATTTGTTTGCTTTGCTCCAAAATCTATCGTAGCATAAAAAAATTCATGCGATTAGACAAAAAATTATGATCCCATCAGCTTTTAGCTGAACCAATGAATGGCAGGTAACATGTCAACATTGCTAGAAAAACCAATCAAAATCAACAGAGTAATGACGATTTCCGTTGATCAAGCTCGGGCACTTGAAGATCCAGCAAGAGCAAGAGTTGTAGAAATCTTGTACCACAAACAACTCACAACAGAACTTATAGCAAAGGAGCTGCAAAAAAACGGCTACAACAAAGCACTAACTACCATCCGACACCATCTGGAAATACTCAAAGAAGCCGGTCTAATTGAAATTGTCAAAATCGAAGAAATTAGAGGAGCAATTGCAAAATTCTATGGAACATCAATTAAGCTAATTCCAAACACGTCTCCAAAGGATTTTGACACAAAATATTCATCAATGATAAAATCTACATCGGCCAAAATTGAAAAAATCCTTGATGGTATTGCAAAAAAACCAGCATTGCAAAAAAAGTCAGAATCGTTACACAACGAATTCATCCTGATGGAAATTGTAAACCGAGCAATAGCAAATGTCCTAGAAAACAAGAACTTTGCAGCTCAAAAAAAGATCAAGTGACTTCGATTACAAACAATCCTTTTGTTTTTGGATCCCGGAGCATCTTTACAATCTGACGTGGTATGTCATTTGATGCAAGATCGCAGTCGACAGCCAAGGTTCGTGGACACATAAAGTTACTCTTTCTAATTACAATGTCGTGAGGATTTTCCAGTCTAAGATCGGGATGGCCTCTTCCTTTGATTTCAAATGATTTTCCATTTACCTGAATTGTAATTGTTATTTTGGAGTCCTTGTGTTTGATCTTTTTTTTGATTTTTTCTGGGATCTCCTTGCAGCCGCAGGCTGCGCTCACGCCTATAATACAGTCCCCCTGAAGTGTAAGGTCTGGCTCGGTTGTGATCTCAATAGTTCTTGGATGCAACGATGTCACATTTTTGTGACCGTGAAATGGAATCTCAAATCGCACAAGCAACACATGACTAGACTTAAATTAAACTTTCAAAGCATTGAAAATTGAATTGCTTCCTTCTCAACAAGGTTATGACAGAGCCATTACTATATTTTCTCCAGACGGGCGACTATACCAAGTTGAATATGCAATTGAGACGGTCAGACGCGGTGCAATTGCAGTTGGAATAAAAAGCAAAGAAGGCGTTGTAATTGCAGTAGAAGAAAAACCGCGCAAATTACAAATCTCAGAATCGGCACATAAAATTTTTCAAATCGATGAGCACATTGGATTTGCAGCAGCAGGTTACATTCCTGACGCAAGAAGCCAAGCAGACAACGCAAGATTTTTTGCGCAAAGTAACAGAATTGTCTATGACGAAGCAGTGGATGTAGAGACAATAGCAAAACACCTTGCTGATCAATGCCAGCAATATACCCAGTTTGGTGGTGCAAGACCATTTGGCGTTGCACTAATTATTGGCGGCGTTGATTCGTATGGCAACTCGTTGTTTTTGACAGACCCAAGTGGAACATACATTGCATACGATGCGGTGGCAATCGGTGCAGCCTCTGAGCAGGCAAATGATTTTCTTGAGAAAAATTACAAAAATGACATGTCACTTGAAGATGCATCGGCACTTGCCACTTCTTGCATTTACCTTGCCAGTGACCAAAAGGAAGGAACCGATCACATCAAGATGTCACACATTAAAACTTCGACCAAACAATTCGAAAAAGTGTCTTCAGAGCAAATTGCACACTATGCAAAAATTAGCAAGCAAAAGTTCCCAGTCCCAAGCTAGAATTTTTTACTATTGAACATCTCTGTCGCAATCCCAGATTCCTGTCTTAAGGATGAAGCAACTAGGCTAGACAAATCCCGCAAGATTTCATTAATTGCACGCTCGTGCTCAATATTTGGAATAAACACAATCTACATCTATGAAGAGGGAGGCGGCAACTATTCCGATAGGGTTCTACTATCTACAATTTTGCGTTACCTTGAAACGCCGCAGTATCTAAGGAAAACACTTTTTCCAAAAATGGACGAGCTAAAGTATGCCGGAATTTTACACCCACTCCAAATCCCACATCACTCACTGTCATCGAACCCAAAAGAGCTCAAGCCTGGAGATATCCGCGAAGGCGCTATCGTTCATCACAAAGGAAAAAAATTTGTCGATATTGGCATTCGCCAACTGATACCGTATTTTGGAAAAGAACATGACAAAAAAAGAATCACGGTGCAGCTCAAAACTGTCTTGCCATCAATAACACTGAAAGAAATTTCTGAAAATGAGGTAAAGCAATACTGGGGCTATAAGGTAAAGGAAAGACCAAATCTCATCAAGCTGCTCGATGAATGGAACGGCGATATCATACTTACATCACGCAAAGGAAAACAAGTCACACAAAAACAACTTGCGGAATACTCTGGTTCTACAAGACCACTTTTACTTGTCTTTGGCGCACCGGATCGTGGTTTGTACGAGATCTTAGGCGGCAAGATAAATCAGGTCCACAATGCCAAGGCGTTCAACTTTTTTGCAAAGCAGGCAACAGAGACGGTACGGCTGGAAGAGGCACTCCTTGGGATTTTGTCTATTTTGAATTTTGCAAACTCAAATTAAGCCAACTTTGTTTTTGATAACATTGGCACAACGAAAGAAAATTCTTCTTCTTGCAATTATGGCAGGAATTGCTGGTGTGATCATCGGTGGGATCACACTCTACCTTTCACTTACGATGATAAATCCATAACTTTCGTTATCCCTAGGTATATAATGGGGTTAACAAATGTTTTCGATTATCTATGGGTCATAGAAAACATAGTCAGCCACGACGCGGTAGTCTTGCGTACTTGCCTAGAGGACGTGCCAAAAACATGGAGGCACGAATCAGAACTTGGCCAGCACTAGTCTCTGATCAACCAAAACTGCTAGGCTATGCTGGATTCAAAGTCGGCTGCATACAAATTGTCAGCATAGATGACAGAGAAAAAACACCAAACCACGGAAAGCAGCTTGTAAGTCTTGGAACCGTCGTTGCGACTCCTCCAGTTTCCGTAGTTGGCATCCGCGGTTATTATGACGATATTGACGGTTCTCACGCATTATTTGATGTCTTTAGCAGCGACATGCCAAAAGAAGTATCGCGATTATTTACGATAAAGCCAAAAGAAGGAACTCTTGAAAGAGCAGAAAAGCTTCTCAGTGGTGCATCTGAGCTTTATGCAGTTGTTGCAGTGTTTCCAAACAACGCAGGACTTGAACAAAAAAAGCCATACGTTTTCGAAGTTGCTGTAAAAGGCGGTGATA
>CAZLSK010000074.1:0-2659 GCA_964562075.1 uncultured Candidatus Nitrosotenuis sp. | reverse complement strand
ACAGTTCGATTTTCTAAAAAGTCTTTTTGGAAAGCAAGTCAAAGTAGAAGATGTTTTTGAGCTTGGCTCAAGTGTTGATGTTGCATCAATTACAAAAGGCAAGGGCTGGGAAGGTCCAATCACCAGATGGGGTGTTAAGAAAAAACAACACAAATCAAGAAAGAGTGTAAGAGCACTAGGTACTCTGGGCCCAATATCTCCATCAAGCATAATGTACACAGTACCGCGTGCAGGACAACGAGGATTCCATCAGCGTGTCGAATACAACAAAAGAATTATGATAATGAGTAACACTGGCAAAAATGAATTCAAAATAAACCCTGTTGGAGGTTACAAGCATTTTGGTTTTGTTAACGGCGATTTTGTTGTGCTGAAAGGATCAATTCCTGGTACCTATCGACGACTAGTAAAACTTCGAACACAAATTCGAAACATCCCATCCAAAGTTCTCAAACCAAACATATTGGAGATCGTCATATGAAAACCCAAACATTTTCGTTAAACGGAACAAAGCAGGAAGAAATCGAACTTCCAAAGATCTTTTCGACCCCATTCAGAGAAGACCTCATTCACAAAGCATATGTGAACTTGGACTCTCACCACTACCAACGACAGGGAAGGCATCCTACTGCAGGTATGGATGTGGTTGCAATGTCAAATGACCCGCCAACCGGACACGGCCAAGCAAGAGTCGCAAGGATTCGTGGTGGTGGACCAAGGCGAGGCGAGGCAGCAGGTGTTGCAATGGTAAGAGGAGGCAGGCAGGCACACCCACCAACATCTGAGAAGGTAATTTACAAAAAACTAAACAAAAAAGAAAAGACACTTGCGTTATGTTCTGCAATTGCAGCAACCGCATCAAAAGAAATTGTTGCATCACGCGGCCACATTGTAGACAAAATCAATTCATTCCCGCTTGTTGTGTCAGATGACATTGAAAAGATATCCAAGGCAAAAGAAATCTCAAAGATCTTTGATGCATTAAACCTAACACAAGACATTCAAAGATTAGAGAAAAGAAAGGCGCGTTCAGGAAGATCTGTAATCAGAGGTCGAAAGACAAAGGTAGGAAAAAGCATTCTGTTTGTAACAAAGGACGCAAAGAATCTCACAAAGGCATGCGGTTCGTTTCTAGGGGTAGATGTTAGGTCAACAAAGGACTTGTCGGTTCTTGATCTGGCGCCTGGCTCAAAACCAATCAGATTGACTGTATACACAAAGTCAGCAATAAACGACCTGGCAAACATCAAATCAACACATCTTCAACTAATGGAGGCATTACAATGAACACAACACAAGCAACAAAAATAATCCTAAGGCCCCACATCACAGAAAAAACATTTGCACTAGTTGAAAAGGACAGCAGAATTTGTTTTATTGTTGACCCCAATGCAAACAAGTCGCTGATAAAAGAAGCAATCAAGACACTTTACGAGGAAGATGCAATCGATATCAACATCGCAAGGACGATCGCCGGCAAAAAGGCATTTGTCAAGTTTGAATCGGTTGAGAAGGCAAGAGACTTGGCTACAAAGATAGGAATGCTATAATATGGATCCTCAAATCTCAATCCTACAGGTGACAATAAATGGTTAAGGAGTTTGACTATAGGGGAATTCCGCTAGAACAGCTGCAAAGCATGTCGCTAGAAAAGCTGTTTGAGATATTTCCGGCACGGGCCCGTAGATCGCTTACACGAGGAATTACCGATGGAAAGCGAAAGCTGATAGAGGAAATAAAGCTCGAAAAAGCCGGTAAATCAAAGAACCCCATCAAGACACACATCAGAGATCTTATTGTCCTGCCCTACATGGTTGGAGTTACCATTAACGTCTTCTCAGGCAAAGAATTCAAGCCGATAACGATCACACCACAAATGATCGGACACTATATTGGCGAGTATGTAATAACTAACAAACGAGTTGTCCACGGTGCTCCCGGTGTCGGTGCATCAAGATCAAGTCTGTATGTACCATTAAAGTGATTTTGTTATGCCGCATTTTGGTTACACTTTTCAAAATTTTGACTCGACAAAACATGTCAGAGCTGCAGTCCGAGAAAGGGGCATCTCTCCAAAACATGCCCGTGAGATAGCAGTAATGATCAAAGGCCTTCGAATCGAAAAGGCGCGCGATTATTTGCAGGATGTTGTTGCATTAAGACGCGCGGTTCCATTTAGAAGATACAAAAATGAGGTAGGGCACAGATCTGACACTGGCGTAATGTCTGGCCGTTACCCACAAAAGGCAGCAAAAGAATTCATCAGACTTTTGGATAATCTAGAAGCCAATGCAGAATACAAGGGAATGGATCTTGATAGATTAAAGATCATCTCAGCAAACACACACCTCGGCGATCTCATCAAAAGATTCACACCGCGCGCAATGGGTCGGTCAACTCCAAAGAACAATACACTAACACACAACGAGCTTGTAGATCAGGAGGCGTAAAAATGTCGTCACTCAAAAACGTAATCAAAGACAATTACAACATGATGCTGCTTAAGGACTATCTTAAGGGGGCAATCAAGGAAGCAGGATTTTCACATGTTGATATTTCCAAGACTCCAACTGGGACAAGAGTCGTTCTACATGTCACACGACCAGGAATTGTAATTGGAAGGAAGGGTTCTGGAATACGTGACCTTACTGAAAAACTT
>CAZLSK010000073.1:1668-6830 GCA_964562075.1 uncultured Candidatus Nitrosotenuis sp. | reverse complement strand
ATCAGGAGAGGTGTATCATGCAGAATAAGGGACGAACTGATTTTGGGATAGCACAGTCGAATTTTTTGCCAAAAAAATTTAAAAAATATTGAAAAGCCTTCAAGGCGTGACACGACTCATCCTGTCTTTTGGCAAAAATGGACGCTACTGCACCCAAGTTAGCCAATCAATTGTGGCTAATGTAGCGCCAAAATCTGTCTGGAATGAGATAAGCAACATAATTGGCCTAACAGATTGGGTAATCGACGTAAAAAAGACAGAGTTTTTATCAAAAATCAGATGTGGAGTTGGAGCGATAAGAAAGCTAACGTTTGCCGACGGCAACCAGGTGATAGAATACGTCGTAGGCTGGAAGCCAGAACAATATCTTTCATACATTGCGACAAGTGGTCTTCCTCTTGATGCGTATCATGCAACGCTGTTAATCACTCCAAAGGGCAAGAACTCCGAGATTAACTGGTCATCCTTTTTGGTAAGTAACAGTGATGACAAAAAACAGTTTGAAGAGTTTTTGTCCTTTATCGACGAGTTTTACCAAAAATCCCTTCAAAATCTCAAGACAATGCTGGAAAAACAAGATAAGCAGCTTCGTAGCAAAAAATGACATGAGTGATACTAGATTTACCATGCTTGGTATCGCACTTATTTTTGCGGGATTTTTAGTTCTTGGAATATTTGGACAACACCACTTTGAGCTTGCCATACAGGCGCAGGAGTTTGGAGAGTGTTTTGAGTATAAGGATGGCGCACAAACCGAGGTCGACTGCAATGTTGTGATGCAGGATAGGGCTGCCTTTTTTGCACTTGTTTTGGGACTCATTGGCGCAGGAATATTTTTCTTAGTCAAAGGAGTCCGCGGAAAATGGGACCAAGATATCAAACCACAAGACAAGCTTGGGCCAGACACCTCGTTTCCCAGCTAGACCCGAATTATTCCCTTTTCAATCAGATATTGAATTCCTTTTACAAAATCTGAGTTTCCGATTTTACCTTCTGACCACCATGCGGCGTTGTCTTTTACCCACACTGGAATTTTTTGTTCGGCGGTTTCGCCACTCTCAGCAGGTGGGATGCGTATGATGTTTTGCTGTATTAGATACTCCAAACCCTTTGTGAAATCAGAATCTGTTATTTTGTCCTCCGACCACCATGCGGCGTTGTCTTTTACCCAGTCGGGAATAACGATGGATTTTTCATCCAGTAATGCAGGCACACTTTCCAATGTCACTAGATTCAATTCGCTTGATCTTATGTCATTAATTAGGGATTCTAACAGCTTTAGTTTATCTGAATCAAGTTGGTTTTTGAATACAGCCTCCTTTACCGCAAAGTCTGGAGGATGGAGACTAATGACTGCAAATCCATGCTGCTTGATGCTTGCCTGCACTTTTGCAAGTGCCTTTTGTTCCAAAGTGCCTGAGAGGAAAGGATCATCGTTTACGAGATCTGCGAAGTATACTGTGCTGGGAACGCGTCTTGGCGAATCGTCAGAAAATGGTTCAGGGTCGTTTGCTATGCTTGCACTAAGGTAAATCATCCTTGTTTGTTTTGTAGCCTCGAGAGTATCTTTGTTAAATGTGTCATAGGGTGGCACAAATATGACTGCCCGTCTATCAAAAACATCACGTATCTTGTCGTTTGTTTGCTTGATGCTTGCCAGCTGTTTTTGTAGGTCATACGCGGTGTGGTCAACATACTCCCAACCTCTATTTGCAAGCCTTAGCTGAGTAGTTTGGAGTTTATCCTTTATGTGGTTTACAACCTTTGGATCATCTCCAATGAATTTGCCAAGTATTGAAATTGTAAGTGGTACGTTCTTTTTTTCGAATGTATCCATTACCGTATTTTGGACGTCGTTTAGCCAAAAGTCCTGAACATTGTCCATCCTGAAGGCTACACAGTTGCAGTTTGGCAATTCTGACTTTTTATCAGAGGAGGTATCGATCTCTGAGCTGTCATAGTTCTCAATTGAGCCGATTGACAAAAATTTGAGATTCTTTGATTGTATTTTTCCAATCAGTGAATCTAGTTCTTGAACCTTGGTTTGGTTCACCTTGTTGGTGTAAAATCCGCTTTCATAAACTGAAAATTCGTAAGGGTGCATCATGACTACGGCATAGCCATAGTCAAAGAGGCTTTGCTCAATCTTTTCCATGATTTGGTCTTCTGATAAGTGATGCCAAATCCCAGTCACAGCATCAAGATCAGCTGTTGAAGGCAGTATTGGGAAATGATAAAAGTCCGATTTTTTGAATGGAGGTGGATCTACCTCTGTTGCATCGTAGGTGATGTGGGTAAATCCATTGTTTTTTAGTACTGAGATGGTATCATTGTTAAAGACATTTTCTGGCGGAATGAATGTCTTTGGCTGCAATCCAAACACCGTTTTTATTTTGTCATTTGTTGTTACAATCAGATCCTCCTGATCTTTTTTTGTCATTGTTGTCAGGATTTTGTTGTTCCAGCTGTGACTTGCAACCTCTATTGGATTATCAGAAACCAAACCAGTTTTGATTGTTGAAATTAGTTTTTGGTCCGTTCCTATGACCCCGCCTATAACACCGATTGTGATTGGAAGGTCTTTTTCCTCAAACAGCGAGATTACTGCCAATTGTGCTGGTGCAAGATAAAAGTCCTGTATGTCATCTAGCCTGAATGCAACGCAGTTACAGTTTAGGTGGTCGCTGTTTAGCTCTGGGTTGTTGAGGTAAACTTTGATGATGTCAGTTGCGTCTGTAATTATCACCTTTTTTCCAACTACTGTTTGCAGCTGTCCGCTTTCGTCCTTCGTTTTAATATAGAGGGCGTAATTGTTTACTTTGAGTTTTGAAAAATAAGCCAGACCTTTGTCAGACACTGGTGATTCTGCAACCTTGTTCTTTTTTGCGTCAAACAATTGAGCGACAAATTCGCCGTCCTCTTTTGTGACCTTGGTTGTTGTCGAGTTGTATACCTCGATTGTAAAGAGCTTGTCTATGATCGTGGGCCACGATGTGACAACCTTAAATTCTTGAGCAAGAGCAGGTTGTAGCTTTATTGGTGAAGAAGTGAACTTGAGGTTTGGTCCAAGTGAGATCTCTGCGTAGTAATAATTGCCATCTTTAATGGAAGGATAAAGCCAAGCCCTAATCGAGTTGCCGTACTGATCCGTATTTGAGGTGTGCCAGCTTTTTCCGTCTTGTGATTTTATTACTACATATGCGTCGGCAAGTGGGGTTTGCCCATCCTTGTAAAACACGTTTAAGCGCATTCCGCCGGTATTTTTTATTGTGATTTCGACGTTTTGTTTACTTTTTTGTAGATCAACAAATCCAACGCCGGCATACATGCTGTTTACGTATACCTCAATACTGTACCTGTGTCCTAGTGCCAGCGAAGTGAGAGAAAAGGGGTTGTTCTCAAGGGTTGGGATCTCCTGGATGGGAGATTTTTCCAAGTCTCTGTATACCTTAATTGATATGCCCTGAGGAAATACCCTATCATTATTTTCGCTTTTAATGAATACGTCTATCGTACCAGTATTTTGTTGTGCAAATGTTGCTGGAGTCATTGCCACAAAAACTACGGCAAGAGCTGCAAAGACTAGAATTGAGTTATTCATTTACTGCTTTACCCTCTCTGCGCTGGTCCATTTTGCTTTTTTGCCTAGGATCTCTTCAATTACTGCTTTTATCTGTAAAACATCCATTATTTGCTTGTAGCCGATGACCAAAAACACAGAATAAAGAATCATTCGTTTATCGTCGTTATCCATTCGTATTGCCATTGCAGAAAGTAGATACTGCAATGTGATGTAGATTCCCAAGGTAAATCCTACAAACTGGTACTGGCCGATAATCAGCTGGTACGCCACAAGGCTCCAAAGCATGATGCTGGCAATAGGAATTACGAGCATGTGAATTGCCATGAGCGGATACGAAAGTTTTTGCAGATAACCAAATCTCGGATTTAACAAAACGTCAGAGTGTCTTCTCAGCACCTGAAGATTTCCTCGGTACCACCTTTTCCTCTGTCGATAATAATCACGCAACGTCTGTGGAGCTTGCGTGTATGCTGTTGCGGCACTGCTACCGCTAACTATCATGCCTGAGCGGAGCACCTTCATTGTAGCATCAAAATCCTCAACCAGAGTGTCCTTGTGATAGGTGCCTGCTTCTATCAATTTCTTTTTCCTAAATGCACCAAGTGCTCCCGGTACTATTGTAATTGCGCCAAAGTAATCCAAACCTCGCCTCATGATTTGAATTCCAGACATGTACTCTAGTGCCTGACACCATGTAAGCCAGTTGACCTTGTTACGAATCTTGACATTTCCTGCAACGGCTGCGACATTTTCCTCAGCCATTGCCTTTGCAATGTGTCGTAGGGAAGAATGACCAATGATTGTGTCTGCGTCTACTATTGTGACTATCTCACCCGTGGCATATAGAAGACCTTGGTTTAGAGCTGATGCCTTGCCGCCATTTTCTTTGTGTATCAATTTAATTTTGTCCTTGTATTCCATCGCAATTTCAAGCGTTTTGTCTTTGCTCCCATCGTCAACAATGATGATTTCTTTGTCTGGATAATCAGTGGCAAGAAGCGATTCTATTGTCAGTCGAATTACATTTTCTTCGTTGTATGCCGGTACTATTACGCTAATCCTTGGCCAAGTCGTAGGCTCCTCTAGCATGGCTTCTCTTGCGGCACTTCGAATTGCCAGTGGAACAAAAAGCATAGTTTGCCAAAACGATAGCGTTAGTGACCACACGAAGATTGCCTGAGTTAGAGTCACATATGCTGGGTATCCCTCAAAGGCGATGATTGTACCAAAAATAAACGGCAGAACCAAAATTATCATAGAATACGCCGATGCCGCCCTAGATCCGTATTGATATTGTGTCTGGGGCGGTCTTCTTGAAAGAATGTGATAAAATGCTATTGTAGCTGCCAAAGCAATAGAAAGGACACTCAGGTAAGTGGAGATGCTATACACATTGTAAATCAACAAGGCAAAAACTGCTACAGCCAACGCAACAAGGACTGGGTCTGGCTTGATCCTTGTTGTTGGTTTTTTTCGTTTTTCTGGGGGTTTTTGTGGAGGTTCTAGTGGTTTTGGTTGTTCAACTGGTTTTGAGGTAACCTGCTTCAATACCTTCAGCTCTGCCGTAACTTTTTCCAAC
>CAZLSK010000073.1:0-1568 GCA_964562075.1 uncultured Candidatus Nitrosotenuis sp. | reverse complement strand
TGGTTTTGAGGTAACCTGCTTCAATACCTTCAGCTCTGCCGTAACTTTTTCCAACATTTCTAATGAAGCATGGCTTTGGGTTGATTGTGGTGGGATTTCGGATCTTTTGAGTGGTGGTCGGTAGATTCTCTCAGAGACAACATTTGTTTTGTAGATTTTTTCATTTTTTTCATGCGCAGTTTGTCGTATTAGTTTTGGCGCTAGCTCAGTTTTTTGTAATGTAGATTTAAAGCAGTTAGCGTGAAACCATTTATTTTGATATCGTATTGATTTTTGGTCTAGTTTGAGCTCATCGTTACATTTTGAACACTTTGCAAGTCGATAATTTACCAATCTTATCTGTATTGGTTTTTTCATAATCATAATTGTTGTGCATTGTTGTCACAATAATTGTGTAGAATAATCAAAGTTTGTTAAAGTCATGCACCGCTAGCTGTTATTTTTGGTTCAGTTTCTGCGAGAGCAGTTTGAGTGCCTCAGTTATCTTGCCAGAATCATCACTTACTCCAAGCTTCTTTAATTCATGCTTCAGTGTAAGGACAGGATCGTCAATTTTTTCTGCCTTCTTTTCCTTTTTGACAATGAATTTCATTTCTTCTTTGAGTGCTTCAATTTGTTGTTTTTTTGTTTCAAGCTCGCCTTTTGTTTTTTCGACCTTTGCAACCTCATAATCAAGTTGTTCCTTCATTTTTTGATACTCTGATTCCAAATTGTTAATTAGTGATTTAGTTTCGGCCACGTTAATGTACTTTGTATTGATCTTCTCTAATTCTTGTCTTGTTTTTACAGTGTCCTGAAAACAACTAAGCTCTTCGGAAAATCGCTTTTGTTTATCTAAGACCTTTTTTAGGTCACCCATTCTTTCTTGTAGAACTACGTTGACAAACTTTTGATATTGATTGGTGGTTTCTGCTTGATCTCTGAGTGCTTGCGCTTTTTCCTGCACAATCTCAGTTTGTGTTTTTGGTTGCTCCTCTTTTGAGAAGAAGATTGTTCGCTCTTTTACTTCGATAGGATCCTGGATGTCAATTCGTGGCCCCCGTTCTGTGATGTGTGATACTTCCTCATCTTCAGACAGGTCAGTATCAGGTTTAACCGAACTTCCACCCTTTTGTATCCTGTTAATGAATTTGGCCAATAACTGCTTTCAGTCATCAGGTGTTATGACCCCTTTGTTGACTGAAACAAACAAACAATTTCCTGCACCGTATCTAGTCACAAAAAGCAGCTCACTATTGAAATTTCGTTTACAAGGTATTAGATTTTGAGATTCCCTAACATTGTACGAATGTAATGGTTGCCAATTGTCGTGACTGGTTGCGACGAGGTCCACACACAACACAGAACCTTGCAGTCATGGCACGTCTTTGCAATCTCCCACTGTGGCGCATTCCAAATCTCATCAACTTCCATCTCGAGTAGGCTGTATGTGTTTTCTTTTGCGTTAAACTTCCAGCACGGAACCATCACCGTTCCATTTGGATTGACAAATAGACTCTTCCATACTCCACACTCATCAAACATTGTCCTTCCATACTTGATGATCTGCTCAAAGTACAGTGGTGGAA
>CAZLSK010000072.1:0-6888 GCA_964562075.1 uncultured Candidatus Nitrosotenuis sp. | reverse complement strand
AAAGATTAGTACATACGCCTTTACAGCCGATCAATTACTCTCATCGTTGGTCTGTTCCAACGGATCGTCTTTCTCAGCTTTGAATTTTAAATCCATGTTGATTTTCGGAATTGCTATGTTTAATAGCATTGGTTGAAATTAGCAAAACGGCAGCAATAATTTCTCTTAAAGAGAAAAAATCAGATTTGGATGTGGAAGAAAAATGAGCCGACATTTGACACGAAGAAAAATTCAGATGATGAGCCATGAAATTTACAGAGCCTGATTTTCAGGGCTGATAATTAGATAAAGCCATAGAGGATTTATCCAAAAAGTACAATACTTTGGTACCCCAAGCGCTTGGGGTACCAAAGTATTAATACATTCCTTATACAAAGGACATTTCAAAATCTGAATTCGACAGAATTTAGATCAGCCAATAGAGGGATTTGGACCCTCGACCCTCTGATTACAAGTCAGATGCTCTGCCAGGCTGAGCTATATTGGCACGAATTTACAAGAAAATGGAACCGTTTAAAATGTTATCAGCTAACCAATGTTTAAAAGTAATAGATATTCAGGTTTCCTAAATGAAGTACATACCACCAAAAAAGCTAAAGGTAATTATGATGATGTTTTTCGTAGGTGGAATCTGGGGAATAATGTTCGGACTGTATGAAAAGTTTTTTTACATAACGCTTTTTGGCACAATCAACTTGTGCCTTGGAGGAGTTTTTGGGTATCGGCTTCTTACCCAAGGAGAGCCCTCAGCTGAAAAGAAGCGTAAAAAACAACGCAACGACCACTAAGATGTTTGTAGCAAAATGCATCGCATACGAGTGAGTGACTCCTTTTTTGTCGTAGACATATTTGAACAAAAATCCTATTGGAATGAGAAGAATAGCCATGTGCACCTTGATTCCCATGGCAATGTGTGCAGCTGCCCAGACAAGAACCATCTTTTTTGATTTTCTAAAGTAAAACTCTTCTACATAGTTGATGTGAATAAACATGTAAATCAAAAGAGGTATGAACGGCACTATTCCCCAAAATCCTTCCTTTGCAAACGGCCCAAACGCAATGTTGTAGCCAAGCCAGCTCCAGTTCAGAATTGGAATCTTTTCGGCGTGTGGATAGACAAACACGATATATGAAATCAAGACGCCAAATGAGATTGACGCATATGCAATCGACTTGATGCCTCCAATAAGATCGTTGAGCCGTTTTTTTGTCTCCTTGATAAGAAAAAGTGACGTAGCTACGGTGAAGGTATAGTACCCTATGATAAAGCCATCAGAATTGAAAATGCTGCTAAGGTCGAATGGAAATGCAAATCCCACAACGCTCTCAACCAGCAGTTAAATAATAAGTTGTGTTTAATTTTCCCATGCAAGAAGGCGATGCGGCACCTGACTTTGAGCTGCCAGCAAGCGATGGCAGTATGACAAAACTATCATCATTTAAGGGAAACAAAAACGTCGTCCTTTGCTTTTATCCAAAGAACCATCTCTTCATGTGCCCATCAAAAAAAGTATTCAAGATGGCACAAAGCACCATTTCGGCATATCCTGATATAGCCAAGACTAACTCGGTTTTGTTTGCTATATCGGTAGACACAGTAGAGGATCAAAAAAAGTTCGTATCGGAATACCAGATACCGTACCTGCATTTGAGCGACACCTCAAAGAACACATGCAAGCAATATGCGGGCCTGAACGTGGCTGGCCTTGCCAAACGCTCCACTTTTATCATTGACAAAAACGGCACAATCCGCAAAATCTTCCGCGACATCAATGTCGAAAAACACGGAGAGCAAATTGCAAAAACCCTTACTGAGCTGCAATAATGAAAGTATAAATAATTAGAATTTTTTCAAAAAAACAATTTGCTTGATCTCGTTGCAAAAAAATTATTCCTGACAAAAGGCAAAGGTGTCCACGAGGACCGCCTCACAAGTTTTGAGTACGCCCTCAGGGATGCAGGAATTGCGGGCACCAACATTGTTCTAATCTCAAGTATCTTTCCACCTGGGGCAAAGCTTGTATCGAAGGCAGAAGGACTCAAACTCATCAAACCTGGACAGGTTCTCTTTACCATTTATTCGCGAAACCAGACAAACGAGCCGCACAGGCTTATCTCGGCATCGGTTGGAATCGCTCAACCGCGCGACCCAAAGCGATACGGCTATCTGTCTGAATACGAGGCGTATGGGCAAAACGAAAAGCAGGCTGGCGATTATGCAGAAGACATTGCTGCTCAGATGCTTGCATCCTCGCTTGGAATAAAATTTGACATTGATAGGAGCTGGGATGAAAAAAGACAACAATGGAAGATCTCAGGCCAGATTTACAAATCAATGAACATTACGCAGACTGCAATTGGCGACACAAAGGGTCGATGGACAACCGTTTTTGCAGCAGCAGTGTTGGTACTCTAGCTCTTCCTTTTGATCCCCTTTAGATAGAATGCTGCAGCGCCGGCTGCTGCAATACCAATCCCAACGAGGAGGTAGACCTCCATTTGGTTTGGTGTGGTCATCTCTGGTGGTTGTGCTTTTCCATCAAATGACAACACAAGGTCATCGCGACTGGCAGAAAATCCTTCTCCAAACAGATACATTGCCTCTATTGTGCCAGAGTCGGAGCTAAAGAACCAACCGCTTTTTGTAAGGTCGGATGGGACTTTTTGCCCGTTCTTTATTGTTGGCTCTATCACACTTGTTGTATGGATTCTAGTCGAGTTGTCAGCTGGTAAGATAACCACATGTACCAAAGAATTGAGTGGAAAGAATCCGACGGAAAAATATTGAGATTTTGTGATCTGATCAACTTTGAGAAATTTTAAAGGATCGACTTTGGTTATCTCGCTTGCAGTGTTGGGGTAATCCAGTGCTACTTTTAGCTGCATGATGGAGCCTTGGTCCTTTGGAAGAATGGTAAAGGTGATCCTCGAATTATCGTCTAGCGACAGCTGTTGGGCTACATCGTAAAAACCACCCATACTACGAATCTGTCTTGGGATCAAAATCCCAGAAATCTTGTTGAATAAAAAGTCGGTGCTCTGCATCGATGACGTGTATACTGCCGAAACCGTTCCTGCGCCGGAGACTTCACCCGTTGTCCCAAATGCCTCATTTATTTTATCATCATAATGAATAAACACAGAATGAAAGGTTGTATCTAGACCAAAAGCCGAGTTGATATCGTCAATTAACGAGTCGCCGATATCTCTGGCACTTTGCTGAACTGCCTTGATGCCACCCTCGCCCGATATGCGCCTGACATTTACCATGACACAGATCTGGTCTTGTACGCCCAGAACGCACTGATCCTCATTGGTAATTACAACCGCAACAATATTGGTATTGTTTCGAATCTTTGCATCAAGTTCTGGCGGAATCTTGAATTCCTGGATGCTTGTTGTCTGCAGTGAAACTGATGCCGTGACGTTGTTTGAGAGTCGCTGGTCCACTATGACGCTTGCTATCTCATGATAGGTTGCAAATCGCGGCTCTTGTGCGGATGCAAATCCGTAGGATATCACAAAAACCAACAAAAACGCAACAAGAATCCTGTACACAGCTTGCCACCTATTGTTTAAAGTATTAATCTTGCGCAAAAATTGTCGATTTGCGTCACAAAAAATCAAAGGTTTAAATTCGTTTAATCATCTTTTGGCATTGACATCGAATTCAAACCGATCGGGGAACAAATGACTGGCAGCCCGTGCGTAAAGGCTGCCAGCCCCATTTAATTTAACGAAACTAATTCTCTTACCTGCGATTTTACGTAGTCAAATCCGTCCTGCCAAAACTTTTTTGAGCCTATGTCAATTCCGTACTCTCTTAACAAGTCTTCTGGCTTTTTTGAACCACCTGCTGCCAAAATCTTCGTATAATCTCTTGCAAAACTTGAACCTTCTCTTTTGTATTTTTGGTAAAGTGATAGCGACAAGAGATTTCCAAAGGAATAGGCGTAACAATAAAACGGTGTGTGGAAAAAGTGTGGAATACAGCTCCATTCTATTTCAAAGTCATTTGAAAGTTCAACTGAGCTTGCAAACTGTGACTTGAGGTTCGCAAGGTAGGTCTTTGAGATCTGCTCAATTGTTGTGCCGTCAGCAATCTGCTTGTGCGCATCGATTTCAAAAATGGTAAAAAATGCCTGACGCATTATCGTTGCATACAAGTCGTCTATTTTTTCTGATAGGATTAATCGTTTTTCATCGTCAGTCATCTGACCAGAAATATTGTCATACAGTAGCAACTCCGAAAATGTCGAGGCAGTCTCTGCCAGAGGAAGTGGCGCTTCTGATACCAAAATTGACTGGCCTGATGCCGCCTGGCTGTGTATGGCGTGCCCAAGTTCGTGTGCAAGTGTAAAGACATCTCGCGATTTGCCTGTATAATTGAGAAGAACAAATGGTGTTATCTTCGGTGTGATGGTGCTGCAAAAAGCGCCATCCCTTTTGCCAGTTCTGATTTCAGAATCGATGTGGTTTTCTCTGAAGACTCGTTCTGCATATTCTGATAGCGTGGGACTAAACTTTGCAAGCGAGTCTAGCACAAGCATTGTTGCTTTTTGATAAGGATAGTTTTTTTCTTTTAGCTTTTTTGTATTTGGGGCGTACAGGTCGTATAGGCGCAATTTTTTAATTACAAGTGATTTTGCCTTGTTTGAGTAATATTCGTAATATACAAATGGGTTATTTTTTCAGACCTGAAGGATACTTTGCACCGTCTTGTCGTCGATGTCGTTTGAAATGTTTCTAATCGATAGGGGTGTTGAATATCCCCTTATCTCGATTCCTTCATCCTTCCAGTTCAAGACCAAGTTTTGATATATCTCCCCAAGAACACCTTTGCTCGCATGAAATTTTGTCAAAAGTGTCTTGTATGCAAGCTCGCGGATCTTTGGATTTGTACTTCGAACAAGAACCGTCAGTTCCTCGCGGGTTAGTTTTTTCTTTTTTCCATTAATTGTTACGATGTATTCAAATGCGTTTGTTATCTTGTCGTAAAGTTTGACAAGCGCTGTTGAACCAGTGACATCAAGTGTGTTGATTATTTTTTCTTCTGGTTCTGAGAGCGAGTATTTTGCCAAGAGGCGTTTGTGCCTTAGGTATTCTCTGAGGTCGCCGGCACCCTTCATTAATCGCAGTGCGTTTTTATCATCAATTTTGCGCTTCCACCACAAATCAAAAAACAACATCTTGTTGTCTATTTGTGAGCCAAGCTTTGTCATCCTTGTGAGAAGGGAGGTTGCTTCATCTGACTGCGTGTCAGCGGCATACAAAAGCGATGCATAACCTGTTACCTTACTTGTTCTTTCTGATATCTCCTCGATGTTTCGAATGATTTTAAAAAAATCCTTGGATTTGATACTTGGTCTCAGTATGTTTTTTAGCTTTTCAAATTTTTTTACCCTGTACTCAAGCTCAGTGATTTGTTTTGCAAACTGAGGGCTTTTGTGGTCTGTAGCAAGCTCCGAGAGGTGCCATTGTCCCTGTTTGTACATTTGATTTTGTTCGATTCTACCAGTATATGATATTTCTAAATACTCCGAATTTTGACAAAAATTGGACCGATTGTCTAGTTGGTTAGGATGACGCACTCACACTGCGTATGGATGACATCATCCCGCAAGGGTCATGGGTTCGAATCCCATTCGGTCCATGAATTTTCATTCATGTCAAAAATTGAATCCTAAGAGATTCGAGTGCAATGGGGGTGCGGATCACTTTGGATTCAAACCTTCTTCTTTTACATTAAACATACAATTTGAGTATAATGAAATGCATTCATTAGACAATGTATCGTGTGAAGCCCAAACAGATTTGGTTCAAATTTGACCGTTCATGCCTTCTTTGAGGGATAATAGTTGGAAGTGTTAGATTTTTCATTATTCCTATCTTTTAGTAAATAAGATATATTGTGCACTATCTCGACCTAAAAACGTGGTATGGTTATGGTGCGTTGAATCAAGATGATCACAACAAATGACATTATCATAATAAATGGGGCAATAGGAAATTCTGGAGTCACAACAATTGGCATTTCTGTACTTTGTCCAGAATTACCAATGTTATCAATTTTGATCGTTACTGGCCCTGTAAGTTCCTGAGGAATTGAAACGTCAACCGTGCTTTTTCCACTGACAGGTGTAACACCTTTTGTTTTGAAAATTTCGTTATTCTGTTGTATTATCGAAAATTCGTAATCAACAGAAATTGTTTTGTTGCTGATGATGTAGCCCTCTTGAATATCAAATGAAAATTGTGTTGTAGAGCCTGCAACAATCTGCGGGGGGTTCCAACTCAAGTTAACCTTGTACTGGGTGTTTTCCGTGTATAGTGTAACTGGAAACACTTGGCTTTTGCTTGGCTGAATCAGAAATGTCATTTGGTTATGATTCTGTTTTTCTTGTTTTATCTTTTCAAGTGTCGGGCCGATAAGAACAATGTGAAGCACCCTATAGTTTTCATAAGAATAGTCATCAATGGTAATTGTCTTTTCATCAAGTGGTGCTTCATTAAGATAGGCATCATATTTCGTTGCGAAAAACTCCCCAAATGATCTTGGAACTAGTACCTCTTCATGCACAGTGGATGTCTGGTTGATGTTGAAATCAGACCACTCAAACGGCATGGAAAATCCTATTGCTGATGTGGCTTTGTCATAGCTGGCTTTTTGAATCATATCATAATAGCTAATTATTTTGATTTGACCGCTGCCATAGTTACCATCCGCAATAATGTCTGATGCGTGCGGAAATGAGATCCCTGCCTCATATCTTAGTGGATTTTGGCTTGAACCAGAGTATTCTTTGGCGGATTTTATAGTGATTTCAAACTTGTACAATCCATCAAATCCAAAGACACTGCCTTGGCACTCGAAATATTTTTTAGAGC
>CAZLSK010000071.1:2299-6952 GCA_964562075.1 uncultured Candidatus Nitrosotenuis sp. | reverse complement strand
AAACATAGGAATCTATTTTGTCATCCCAACATTAGTCATAATAAAATTAAAAAAATCAAAACCTCATTTTCAGAAAATAACACGAAAATGCAATATCTGTTAGTGACAATATCTGCCAAACTTGTTTTAAGGAATTGCAGTTTTGTTTTCAGACGATTTATTCAATAATTGGATGATCTTGTTGTTCTGTTCTATTATTGCATCTAGCTTTTTAGAAATCATCTCATAGGGCTGATTGAAATGGGGCTTTTGGTCGTCCATTGTAGTTTTTTGTTCTGGTGCGTTGATTCTATGCATTTCAGTAGATGAATCCGTATTAGTTCGTCTTCCAAAGGGATCAGAAAGGGGATTTCCTATTGCAATCAAATCCGCAATTTTGCTCCTTTTTTCTTCAAGTACCGTTTTCATCCTAGAAACAATCTGTGCTGCTTCCTGAACATCCTTTGTCATCGTCGAGATGGTTTGTGTACTTTCTTCAAATACGTGACCTGTAGGTGTTTTTTGATCTTGTTCTTTTTGTGTAGTCATTAACTCCGTTCCGACCATTCTTTCCTTCAATGATTTGCCAGAATCTTTTTTCTTGTCTTGATTAGCATTATCCATATAGAGAAACACAACAAATGACTAATACCTGCTTCGTCGTTTACAAAGGACAAACATTTTGGTTTCTTTATGATGTTCATACTCTTTTCAAACAAATTTTAGGTGATAAAACTTATCGATGCAAACGTTTGGGTTAAGGTGATGCATTGTGTTAACAGCTCATTCTGCAATTTTGAGAATTATTTAAAAATTATAATACTAATATTAAGCAATGAAGACGGTTGGATTCGTGCTAATGTCTGTTCTCATTTCATCATTGTTTGCTAACGTTGCTTTTGTGGAGGCAAAAACTAATTACATTCAACAATCTAGCGTAAAAAAAGACATACGTGACGTTGCACAACCGCGAGAGGACAAAACCGTAAAAATCATCTCTACTACAAAATCCCGATTTCTTGCCATTTTGTATATTGTAGGAATCCAGGTCTGTGCAGGACGGGAAAAGATTTACTCGCCGGAACTGGAAATAAAATCAGACAGAGAAGAGATGACGGTAAAGATGGCAGGTCTGATAATGTCCAACTCATGCAAATCAAGTGAGTTCTTCATTCGCGCCAACAATCCAGACTCGATCTCAGTAGAGTTTGCAAAGGCAAGGCATGCACAAATACCTGCTTCAAAATAATCCAGTGTATTCGTAAAAATGAATTCCAAGTTCATCCTCTTAAAATACTAGTAACGTTTGAACCAAACATCTATGAGAAAAATTGGCTATCTGTTAATTGGAATTCTAGTCATTGGGGGCTTTGGTATACTGGGTTATGTTGCCGGTCAAAGCTTCAAACAATCGACGATGGACGGAAATGAAGCAAGTGGTGAAACTGTACAAAAAACTATATCCATAGTTTCACACGATAATGGCATCAAGATAAATAGCTAAAAATTTGTTCACAGGATAAAATTATGCACTAAAAAAATTTTCAGAGTTACAAAAAGCAATCTTATATTTTTAGATGACATCATAGGGTCATGAGCATCCAAATCAAGCAAAGGAAGCTAGACAGGATTGCAATGTTTGTCATGGCTGGAGCCGTGGTAGGCTTCCTAGTTGGTTTTGCAGTCTCACTTTACGCATCCTAACCAGTAAGTACTGATTCATGATGGGTGCCTAGCCTATACTATAATTTTTAGAACCATTTTGCCAATCTGGAACTGGATTAGGCTAGCATGGGGTGGTAGGCTTTTTTTACAATGACAACTAACTGCCAGATGTGAAATCACCACTCTTTGTTATTCTCTTCTTGGGTTTGTTAGGATTCACCATATCAAACGCAAATGCAGAGACATACGAGATGTATGTGCAAAAGATACCTCCACACTGGCAAAAACAGTTTGGCAACGTACTTGAAGATGCAACTAAATTCTGGGAAGACAAACTTGCTGGTACCAAGTTTACCACGGTACAATATCTGGATAATGCTGACTTTGTAGTGGAGTGGGCAAGTCAGTACGGCGAGGGAAAGCTAGGATACTTTTCTACAAACACGGTAAACGAATATGGAAAGCCAAAACTAACAATAACGCTTGGCTTCTTTAAGGACAAAAAGTGGAACCTCGTATCCCCCGAGTACGCACTTGAAATAACAAAACACGAGCTCGGACATGCGTTGGGGCTGCCACACAGCGATGATCCAAACGACATCATGTATCCGACAATTGAAAACTACGAATCGTGGCAACAATCACACTCACCTCAAAACCTCAAATCCACACCGCAGGCTCAAAATCTACAAGCAAAAACAAGCTCGGTTGATTGGAAACCAAAATCTGACAAGTACCAAAAACTTGCACAGGATAAAATCTATAGTCTGGAAGTAAAGATGGAGTCCGCAAAATCTCTTTTAGATTCGGCTAGCATTAACAACATCGCAGCAAAAGTAGAACTTGATAGAGCATGGACGGCATTTTGGTGGGCCAAAAAATATTTTGATAGAGCAGAAGATATGCAGGTAGATGCGGGAGCATCATTTTTGGCAGCCGATTACGAAGAGTCGTATAAAAAATTCAAACAATCATATGCAGAAGCAAAAAAGACAGAAAAAAAACTAACCGCAGCAGAAAACTACCACAAAAAGGCATATGATCTGCAGTATGGGATAAATGGTACATCCTGAACATGAAAAACTCGGAGCTTAGACGACTGGTCTCAGAATACCGCCAGCTCAAATCAAAACGACACAAAAGCAACAAAACCACAGAAAAAATAACAGATCTCAGGCACAGATACTATCACGAAACAGGCCAAGACATAGAAACCGCTTGAGTGATGAAAATAATCATAACTTTCAAAAAGACCCAATCTCGCAAGCCACTTGAATGAAAAAAATTCACATTTTGATATCATCGATAATCGCAATCGTAGTCAGCTATTATCTAGTAGCTGCATTTGTGTTGCAACAACAGGCAATAAACAAACAGTCAGTATACGTGCACCTGCAGCAAGAATGGACCAGCTATCCGGGGAACATCATCTATGACATAACAAATGTCTGGAGCAGGACAGAAAATGAACAGCTCGACCCCAGTGCAAGGCTTGCCATATCGAAGGAATCTAATCCAGACGAATTACATTCTGTCCACAGCAAATCATACATTATGGTAAGGCAGGGAAACTCTGAATGTCACGATGAATGGGAACCACACTATGCACGGTTTGGAGCAGATGTCATCCGACACCAAATAGAATATCTCTCCGGCATCCAATCAAGTCCAGACCCAAACATCAATCTATACAACTCGGTTAAAAGCAATCAAGATGACAAAGATCATGAATCACAAATAAGAACGGGGTATTCACAATTCATTCCAATTTGTACGGAAAAGGAAACCACATCCTTTGATTATTCTATCCGAATAAATGACAACATGGTGGGCTTTGATGTCTACTTTGTTCCATCGATACAAGAACAGCCAAAATATGACACTGGTGGGTCATTTCAGTACTATGCTACTGGAACTTGTTTTGGCAAAAACTATGCAAGCTTTTCTGGAACCTGTTATAATGTAGGAAAAAACGCAGGACTTCTAATTGTTGTTCCAGACAACCTGACCTTACCACTTACAAAACTGGATGTCTGGTTATACGAAAAAGACGTTTAACTCGTATCGTCATGAAAAATAATAGAACCGATCTGGGTAATGATTTTAATCCAAGTTTTACCAGAGTCTTATCTATGAAGGCAACGTTTGGAGCAGGATGCTTTTGGTGTGTCGAGGACGTTTTTAGACGAACAAAAGGTGTTATAAACACGACCGTAGGATATAGCGGCGGCCACACCAAAAACCCAACATACGAGGAGGTCTGCACTGACGCAACCGGCCACGCCGAGGTGGTCCAAGTTGAGTTTGACCCAACGGTTCTACCATACGAAAGGCTGCTGGATGTGTTTTGGACCTCACACGATCCGACACAGCTTAACCGGCAGGGACCTGATATTGGCACACAATATAGAAGCGCCATATTTTACCACGACAAAAACCAACAAGAAATCGCCACAAAGTCAAAGGAGAATTTGGAAAAATCAGGACGGTTTGCCAAAAAAATAGTAACCGAGATAAAACCTGCGCAAGAATTCTACAAAGCCGAGGATTACCACCAACAGTATTACGTCAAGTGTGGCATATCAAAACCCTGACAAATTGGTCAATAGATGAATTCTTAGTCAGCCATTTATTCAAAATTTGAGATTGAATGGTTGACAGATGGGGTTAATGCCGGAATCTGACGAATTTTTCGTCAACCCCTCCGTCACAAAAGATCTAGGAAAATCCATAATGTTGCCAGTCAGAACCATTGTAAAGTGGTATTCCCAAATTTGGAACTTTGTAGCTACTTTATTATCTCAAATCACTTGGTATTGAGCAGTTGAAATGCAAAAACTGCGGCAAAGAATACCACAACAGGGCATCAAACTATTGTTCCACCGAGTGCGCACTAGAGTTTATGGAAAAACACTCAGAGCCCTGCTAAATTTTTATCAAAGATAGATTGAATTGAGATGATGCAGCAATATCTGGTTTTTGCATTACTTGTTGTTCTTAGGGCTGGTA
>CAZLSK010000071.1:0-2289 GCA_964562075.1 uncultured Candidatus Nitrosotenuis sp. | reverse complement strand
TTCCAGTCAAGGTTTCGGAACATCAAGAACCAAAGACAGTTGCGGTAGGAAAACAAATCCAAATTGCTGCAGACCTAAAAAACGGCCAAGACATACCACAAGACTTTGCGTACATTGTCCAAATCCAAAATGACCAAGGTGTCACAGTTTCACTTGCCTGGCTGAGCGGCACGCTTGAGCCCGCACAATCGCTTTCCACAGCATTATCTTGGATTCCAAGTGAGGAAGGCAGGTACGATGCAACCATATTTGTGTGGGAAAGCATTACCGACCCCTCTGCACTTTCTCCCACACTTTCGCTGGAAATCAATGTGGGCCAATCCATCTAATTTCGTTATTACTCTGCGAAATCTGGCGTTGTTAAAATACTAGTGGTGTTTACCAAAAACGGAGGGCATGGCGACCTTAACTGTAGATGAGACCAAGGCTTTTGTCCAAAAATTAATCTCTTCTGGGAAAGGTGATCGCGGAAGACTAGACCATATTCTGACGATGCTAGGTGGAGGGCGCGTGCTTTATTCTTCCGATCAAAAATATCTTGATTCAAAACTTTCGCAAGAGATTGGCATCCAGCAAAAACCAAAGGTTGAAGAAAATCTTGTAAGCCAGATCCAAAAACTAATTTCAGCAGGTAACGGGGATATTGGCAGGCTGCAATTTATCTTGGACTCCGTTAGGCAAGGCAGGCAGCTTTATCACTCGGATCAAAAATATCTAGAAGGAAAGCTGGGACAAAAAGTAGAACAACAACAAGTCAAACCAACACAGGATGCGAACAAGACAATTGAGTCACTAAAATCCCAAGTTGTCTTGGCAAACGAAAAGATTGCAAGACTTGAATCAATTCTACACGAAAAAGTAGACAAGCTACAACAAATCCAAGAAAAAGCTCCGACTCAAACCATCGTTAAAACCTCTGGTGCAATGCCAAAGGGCTGGAAGCTACAATCTCCAACCGAGGAGCTGAGCAAAATACAGCAACAAATCTCAGAAGAGCAAGTAAAGTTAAACAAGGAAAAAAGCGAAGCAGAGCGATTAAGAATTGAACAATCAAAGCTTATGCAGATAATTCTTAACAGGCAGGAGTTTGAGCGGCAGGTGCAAATCGAGCAAGAACGACTGGAAAAACAAATCGAAGAAGAGCGGCAAAGTGTCATACAGCAAGCAAAGCTCGTAGAGCAGATAAAGGCACAAGAAGCCGAGCTTGAGGAGGCAAAAAAGGAGCGTGATCAAATAAGCAAAGACCTTGCACAAGAACGGGCACGCCTCTCAGAAAGCATTTCAGCGCAAAAGACAACGCTTTCTGAGGTCAAAAACGAATACGAAAGGGTCACTACCACGATAAGGCAACAGGAACAAGAAATCACAAGGGCAGTTGAAGAGGAACGATTGCGACTTGCCCAACAAGCAGAGGTTGCTAAAAAAATCCAAGCAGAAAAAGAACAATTGGAGATAATCAAGGAGGAACACCAAAAAATAATAGTGCAAACAAAATCCCACGAGCAAGAGCTTGCAGAACAACTAAAAAAAGAAAAACAAAAACTTGCACAGCAGCAAAAAATGTTAAAGACAATTTCCAGTTATGAAAAATATCTTGCAACATCAAGACAAAAACAATCCATTCTCACATCTAAAATCGCAGAACAAAAGAAAAAACTAGAGCAAACAGCCCCCTCGATTTCACAAATTAAAGAAGATGAAGCACTCGTTGAGCAAATTACTGCAGAAAGGACACAACTGGAACAACAAATCAAGCGTGCCGAGTCTGAGCTCAAAAGCATCAAAAAAGAAAAATTACAACTCGAACGACAAATCAAAAAACAAAAATCATCAGTTAGTGCAGCAAAAAGTCGCGAAACAAAAAAAGTCAAAAAATTAGAGCAGAAAAAAACTCAAATAGCAAAAGAGATACAAACCGAGGCTACACAAATAAAGAAATTCATAACCAAGTTCTAATTATCTTATTTTAATAGAAATCTCCTCACCATTTCCAATTGGTAAGGTCACAGACCAGACGTTTGGTTTTTTTGCAATATATCTGGAATATCTCCTCATGTTGTGGCGGTATTTTTTTGGGTAATACATGTTGTCTGTAGCAATGATTCCGCCAATTTTGAGAAGCGGTAACACAAGATCGAAGTATTCCTTGACATTTTCTTTATCTGCATCAATCAGAACAAAATCAAAGATGGGTTTTTTTGGCATGTTTTTTAGAACATCCAATATATGGCCTGGAATTACTTTGATGAATTTTGAGACTCTTGCCCGCTCAAAGTTGTGCTCCGCCCT
>CAZLSK010000070.1:0-6973 GCA_964562075.1 uncultured Candidatus Nitrosotenuis sp. | reverse complement strand
CTGTATTGGATGATCTACAAGATGGTCAAAAGATGATGATTTCTAGGTGGCTGTTTAACTAAAACACACACAAATTCATACTAATTACAAAGAAAATTCTATATCATGTCGGACAACAGTCCCTACTTTTTCATGAGAGAGTTTTCAAATGAAGAGCTGATTCACCTTTTGATAAACAAGGTAAAGGAGCTCAAGTCAGAAAAAGAAAAGACAGAAGAGCTCAACGCAAGGCTTCAGGACAGTCTTGCGCAGCTTGAAGAGGCACAGCAAGAGATCTCAAAACAACGCGATGATCTACAAGAACAAGTAAAACTCAAAACCGAGGAGATTCTCAGAGTTGAGCGACTATCAGCGATAGGTCAGCTTGCGGCAAGGATTGCACATGATTTGAGAAATCCCTTATCAGTCATACAAAACACATCTCAGATTCTACAGATGAAGCTTGACGGAAAGCTTGACCCCAAGACACAGACACAATGGGAAAGACTTGACCGCGCAGTGTATAGAATGTCACACCAGCTTGAGGATGTGATGGACTATGTACGAATGCCGCAGCTCAAAAAGAAGGATTACTCCCTTTCGCTAATTCTGCAAGATGTAATGGAGCGAATTGAGATACCAAGTTCCATTATAGTTCACCCACCTCACCAAGACTATGTGGTTTTTTGCGATCCAGAAAAGCTTGAAATTGTTTTTGTGAATCTGCTCATAAATTCGGTGCAGGCAATTGGAGATAACAAGGGAGAGATTACAATAGACATAACAGACGAGCCATCAAATGAGGGCTTTGTGATCATCAAGGTCTCAGACACTGGAGTTGGAATTCCGCAGGAGATCTTGGGCAAGATCTTTGAGCCGCTCTTTACTACAAAGCAGGTAGGCACAGGCCTAGGACTGTCGAGCTGCAAAAACATAATTGAGCAGCACCGCGGAACAATCGCCGTATCAAGCAGAGTAGGCGAGGGCACAACTTTTACAATCAGAATGCCAAAAAAATCCGATTGGGACCAGATTCCAAAAGAGCACGACAAGACATTACTCGTGTGAGTCTATAGGGAAAAGGTTCTATTTAGGAAAAAAAATCAATTCTGTAAATGAATGCAAAAAAGGAGCTTGCCAGATTCTTAGCTGAAGATATCGGCAGAGGTGATGTGACAAGCACCCTTTTAGATAAGAAGAGGATCTCTGCAAGGATAATTTCACGACAAAACGGCATTGCCGCAGGTGTTCAATATGCAAAACAAATCTTTTTGATGAAAGGCTGCACTGTCAAGATAATAAGAAAAGACGGCCAAAGCGTGAAACCAAACCAGACGTTACTTACAATTACGGGTCCTGCAAAGTCTGTTCTAAGCTGCGAGCGTACCGCACTTAACCTGCTTTCAAGGATGAGTGGTATAGCAACGCAAACATCGGATCTTGTCAAACTGATAAAGAGTGTAAGTCCGAAAACGGATCTCTACTCTACACGAAAGACAGCACCAGGCCTTCGCCACTTTGACAAAGAGGCAGTAGTAATTGGTGGAGGAAGGAAACACAGGGGGACACTATCTGACATGATAATGATAAAGGATAACCACATTGCGTCTGAGGGCTCACTTGTAAGGCTCATTCAAAAGGCAAAGAAAAGATCAAAGGTCTTTGAGGTTGAGGTCGACACACAAGCAGACGCAGTACTTGCGGCCACGCTTGACGTGCCAATAATCATGCTTGATAATTTTTCCCCAACAAAAATTCGAAAAACCATCTCAATATTAAAAAGACTTGGATTGCGTAAAAAAGTTAGATTAGAGGCCTCAGGTGGTATTAACTCTCAAAACATCAAAGAGTTTGCAAAGACTGGTGTTGAGATGATTTCAGTTGGTAGCATCACAAATTCCACCAAGGCAATTGATTTTAGTCTGGAAGTACAATGCTAGCTTATTGCAAGCATTCGCTCGATTGCAAGTCTTGCCTTGTCTGCAATATGTTTTGGTACACGAACCTCGTACTTGTCCTCAAGTAATGATGCGTAGACCTTGTCAAGAGTAATCATCTTCATGTATTGGCAGACTGCAGCGCGAGATGCCGGAATAAAGTTCTTGTCCGGGTTTTGTTGCTGCATTCTATAAAGAATTCCAGTCTCTGTTGCAACTACAAAGTTCTTTGCCGTAGATTCTCTTGCATAGTTCATCATACCTTCAGTTGACATAATCTGGACCTGTCTATTTTTGTAGTCTCCTACCGCAACATCGTACATTACCTGTGATGTGCAGCTGCATTCGGGGTGGACTAGGAGCTCTGACTTTTGGTACATGTCTAGCAGTTTGTGGACATCCGATGAGCGGATTCCCGCATGAACATGGCATTCACCTGCCCAGATGTACATGTTTCTCCTTCCGGTCATCTTAGCTACATAAGAGCCCAAAAACATGTCTGGTAAAAATAGGACATCTTTGTCGTATGGGATTGCTTTTACTACATTTACTGCATTTGATGATGTGCAGCAATAATCGAGCTCGGACTTGACTTCTGCAGTAGTGTTGACATATCCTACCGCAACTGCACCTGGGTGTTCTTTTTTCCAAGCTCGCAGCTGATCAGTAGTGATGGAATCTGAAAGCGAGCATCCTGCAGCTAAATCCGGAATTAGGACTTTTTTGTTTGGACACAGTATCGCTGCAGTTTCTGCCATAAAGTGAACACCGCAAAACAAAATTGTCTTGTTTTGTGTTTTTGCTGCCTGTCTTGACAACCCTAATGAATCGCCGACAAAGTCTGCAATGTCTTGAACTTCGGGCAGCTGATAGTTGTGCGCCAAGATTACGACATCCTTTTTCTTTTTTAGCTCCAAGATTTTGTTAGTTAACATACGATCATAAGCTTGAATAGAGTAATCATTTAAAGAATCAGATTATAGTGGATTTTTTCAGAAGATTTTCGGATCACGGCAATTTTTGCCAATTTAGGTTCCAATTTTCATGTTTTCCGAACAGACTGCACGCAGGCATTCTATTGCCGACAGGGTCGCAAGCCTACTTGTCTTGGGGTTTGACGGGTCGGGAACATTTTCTACGTTAATTGTCAGCCTGCCAAATTTGCCTTTTGCTTCTATCTGATGGGTGTTTTTGCCCGTGGCAGGGTCTGCAACTATTTTTACGTGTGTTTTTTGGCTCCCAATGCCCGCCAAGCTTAGAAGGGCAGCTACATTGATGTTTGCTGGAAATAATGTGACTGCCTCCTTTGCGTTTCCTTCGTATAGCGTAGTAGCTTTTGTGATTTTATCAAGGTCGATTTTATTCGTTTCAAAGAATTTTGCGCCAGCAAGTGCTTTAGGGTTTTTAGTTGTGGTAAGCGTTACCGAGTCTAGCTCGTCTCGAACCGACTTTATTGCATCAAGTCCCGCAATTGCTCCAGAGGGAAGATAGATCCTTTTTTTGAATTCCCTGCATGCGTCAATCAGTATTTCAAGAACCGATTCATCAAGCAACGCACCAACACTCATTATCATCAGGTCTTTTCTGTTTTGAATTATACTGAGGGCGTGGTTTTTGACTGCGTCTTGAGATGCTGCTTCCACTACTATATCAACTGGGTTCGATGATAAAAGATGGGGATTTTCAACAATTATGGGTTTTTTCTTTAGCTTTGAGACCAGGATTTCGGATTTTGTTTTATCAAAATCATAAACATGAGTAAGCTCTGCTGGGATTTTACCAGAGTCTATTGCTAAAGCAATCTGGGTTCCGATGGCGCCACATCCTAACAATCCTATTTTTTTCATACAAAATCTCAAAATATCGACGGGTTAAATGAAGTATTTGTAGCTGCAAGAATTGTACTGAATTTACGAAAATCAGGCAAAAATAATAACTAGTTATTTTTGAATTACTCATGGTAAAGAGAAAGAAAGGAAAACATCAAAGGACAGCTGATCAACGGGCTGCCCGAAGGCGGAAAAAGAAATAACACTTCAAAAATCGATGTGAAGCTATTTTGTTGTTAGCTGTTTTTTCATCCCAAAGGTTTTATTTTATCAAGTGAACAAAGCTCATGCTCAATACAGTATACAGGGAGGCCATAAAAAATCGCGAAAACGCCCTTTCTATTCTAAAGGGTCCAAAATTCGAACAAATCATTGACCGCGCAAGGCAGAACTGGATAGAATACAAGCCAAAAAAACAAAATGCAGTTCTGGCTGGCATCGATAGTAGTTTTAACAGTACGAAATTTCAAGGAATGGAACTCTGGGTAGTCACGGCAGTTTCAGTAAAATCCGATGGAGCAGTAATCTCAAGCAACCACAGGCAAGGTCTTGGCAAGCCAGAAACGGAGCTCTCAAAGCTTGCAAGCAATATGGAAGTGGAGGCATGCA
Organism: uncultured Candidatus Nitrosotenuis sp.; assembly: GCA_964562075.1. GTDB lineage: Archaea > Thermoproteota > Nitrososphaeria > Nitrososphaerales > Nitrosopumilaceae > Nitrosotenuis. The sequence goes on along the minus strand of CAZLSK010000070.1, from coordinate 2,619 downwards.
AGGAAACCGTAGATTTGGTAGACTGTGTGATGATGGACGGCTCGCTTTATTCGCAGTTTATGACAAGACAATCGGGACTGATTCCTGCAATATCAAGAATAATGACAAAGAAAAACAATGTCATCTTTGTTGCCAAGACATCAAACACAAACATCCAGTTTTCCGACCTTGGTTCAAAAGCAGGCGATATTTTCTATTACAATCACGCTACCAAGACTGCCGGATTTAGCAAGATCTACGTAGACCGATTCAAGGGTAAGCTTATCTCCTCAGTATACGCAAGGCTTTCTGACTCGACGCCGCTAATCAAAATAGAATTGCAGGGAGGTAGCCATACGGAAGACGACATGAAATCACTCCTTGACAAACTCTACAAGAACAGTGTTGGAGGCTACCCCTACGCACTCAAGCTCGCACACAATAATTGCAAGATAAGCAACAGCGATCTAGCCAAACTTGTCACCCTTTATGGGATATCAAACGAGGTTGGCGCCCGTGAAGTTTTGGAATAGGTAATCACTGCATTTTTACCAAATTAAAAATTTTGAATAAAATCATCGAATTGATATAATTCCAATAATTTTGGCTAAAATTTTCATATTCCTTTCCGTTTTTATACCCAATCACTTAAAATATTGTCAAGGGGGGTTTGCGACGGTCACATCTGCTTTACTGATATTTGCAGGTGTCAAATCCTATAGCCTAAGGGGCAAGCTGCTTACAAAAAAAGATCTGCAGATGCTTGCCGAGTCCAGAGACCTAGATGAGCTTGTGACACGAATAAAAAACACAGCATATGCTGACGTCATATCAAAGGTGCAAAAACCATATACTGCCCAAAAAATCGAGCTCGCATTAAGGGACAGACAAGCTGACCTTCATTATATGATGATGCAGGCACTTGGAGGCTCTAAGCTGATTTTTGCGTATTACCTAAAATTCATTTTGAGAAATCTCAAGATGATCATAAAGGGAAAGATTCTTGGTCGCTCACAAGAAGAAATAGAGACCGCATTAAGCCTACATGCAGAAGAGCTGATCAAGGAACGAGACATAATTCTCAAGGCACTAGTTGCAAAGGACGCAACAGAGGCAATAAGCACCCTTCGTGGAATCGGAATCGGCAACGAGGTTGAAAAGGCGTTTTCTGCATACAACGAAAAAAAACAGATCCAGATTCTTGATTTGTACTTTGACAAGTTTTTTTATGAGGAGCTTAGTCGTACAATTACAACGTCGGCGGATTTTGGGGTTCGCGCATTGTGTGGAAAAGAAATAGACTTTTACAATATCCTCAGTATTTTGAGGGCCAAGTTTTGGGGTCTTGATGAAAACCAAATCCAAAGTCTAATCGTTCCGTATACTGGCACCAGCTCAAAAGAACTGCTTACGAGGATGGTTTCCGCAGATTCGGTAAAAAGTGCTCTAAATGAGCTTGCCAGCACACCCTACAAGGATCTCATTCCACAACAAGATAATGCAATCGATGCAATAAACCAGTTTGAAAGTTCTTTTGACCGGCTAATCCACGATGGAATGCAAAAAGCGTTTGTGCGAATGTTTAGCTATTCAACGGTGGTTGCAATAGTACGACTGATTGAATACGAGGTAAGAAATCTCTCATCAATTACCTTTGCTGTAGAGCAAAAAATTTCGCCGGATGTTACGATGTCCAAGCTTATTCTAAAGGAAAGATAAAAAATTATTTGTTGACTAGGTGGTATCGCAGTTTCTCTACCATGGATTTTATGTTGGATGCAATTCTTTGGTACATCTCAAGTGTCTCTTTGTCTACGAATAGGTCCTTTTGACCTTTCCATTCTGAGCTTATCATAATTTTTGCGTGGGATTCCTTTTTTGGCATGTACTTGAACCAGTACGAATCATCCTTTGCTATCTGCGCCTTTTCATAGTCCACTTTGGTCTTTGGTGTGTAAACAGATATTGTGATGACACGTTCCTTTAGAAGAGAGTGCAACATTAGCTCTCGCAGTTTCGGGTCAGCATTTAGTACTGAAATGACATCATCAGGAATCATTCCAGGCGGCAGAGTAGTTAGCTTGCCGTAGCCATCCCAGATGAAATCCTCCACTTTTGAGTGGAGCCTTCCCTTTAGGATCTTTGTGAGCGTTCCAATGTTTAGAGGTCCAATGCTGATTTCTGGTGGAAATGAAAGGAAATACCTGAGCTTCCAAGTCGTTCCTTCAGCCATCCCCATCCCATAGATTCCGCCAGGCGCAAACTCGCTTCGAGTTACCGTCTTTCTCTTCAAGATGTCAATAAAATCAATGCTGTCATTTACCTTCATGACACCCCTACTTGCCGTTCCAGGATTTGGCCCATCAAGCGAGGAGCGTGGATAGTCATACTCAAAGTCCATCGTGCCGTCTGGGATCAGTTTACAGTCTAACCCCAGTGACGAAAGGTGTTTGTGAAGCTTTTTTGCCACCTTGTCTTCTACTGCCCTTGAAAGTATTGTGTCTGGATAATGTAGCGTAATATAGCTATACATTCAATATTTTTAAGATTATCTGTTAATCAGAAAAACAATTTTAGATATATTGAATTTTTTTGTATATTTTTTAAAGAAATTCTTAGAAAAATATAAAAAATTATCAT
>CAZLSK010000069.1:0-7112 GCA_964562075.1 uncultured Candidatus Nitrosotenuis sp. | reverse complement strand
TCATTATTGCTGTCAACGCTGTATTCTGGCTATTTGCAAACATCAGATCAAGGATCTTGCCCATCGTATAATCTGCATGAAATGTAATTATCTTCTTTTTTGGCATGGATGAGACAGAAATGTTGGTCTTGCACCGCATACCAACGTCAAGCATCATCCTTGCAGAAACAGGCGAAAAATCGTCTGGTTCGTGAGGTATGATGGCAAATGCCCTTCGTGATTTTTGCCATTTTTCTATGAGGTCCTTTAGTTTTGTCTCCTTCGCTACTTCAGGGACATCGTTGAAGGTAATCTCTTTTACCTTGGTTTTGTACTGAAAGTCGCGTGTTGGATTTTTCCTCAGGTGATCCAGCAAATCATAACCTCCAACTATTCCGATTGGTACGCCGCCATCTTTAACGACGATGGAATCTACTACTGATTCCAGGTATTGGGCACACATCTCGGTTGCGACCCAGACCTCCCGGTCTTTGTCGATGTAAACACAGGAGGTTTCTGTCAATGTTTTTGGAAATGCCTCTTCCAAGGTCAACTCTGAAATTCTACTTTCTGCTGCGACTCTCATGAATCTCTAAATTTTAGTTAATTTTGTCGTTTTAAAACACCTCAGAGATTATCAAAGATGAAATTCATAGCCATGCTCAAAATTTGATGAAAAAACTCGATATTAGTTTCAGCCCTGATAATTAAGAGGAGCCTTAAAATGAATGGGGCTTGTTTTTTATCTATGGCAGACCCACTTGCTAAACCAATTTCTGAATTCATAGACACTGCGTTTGTTGTTCTGGACGGTGCCCACTCGGTTTCCGATGGTGTAAAGAAAATGGAACAAGTCGGAGTCGACAGCATCATAGTATCAGATGAGGGTCAGTTCAAGGGAATGGTGACCCACAGGGATGTTCTATATGATGTGGTAGCGGAAGGCAAGAATCCTGCCAAGACCACGCTCAAAGAGGTAATGCATTCGCCGCTTTTTACCATCCAAAAGGACTCCAAGGTAAGTGATGCAATTACACTTATGAGAAAGCATAATGTTCGACGTCTGGTCGTAGTTGATAAGCAACCCATTGGAACCGTATCTCAAAAAACCCTTGCAGGAAACATTGCAAAAAACGCAGTACTGCTTCCGGAGCTAGAGCTGCCGCGCAAAGTCAAGTGCCCTTACTGCTCCTCTTTGTTTGATAATACGGCTGAGCTATCGGCTCACATTGATGACATACACATAGGACGTGGCCTCTTTGAGGGAAATCTCTCAAGACAGGAAGACCTTGGTTCCATCAACCCTCCGTATGATTTTCCAAAAACCCTGTGATTAGTAGTTAAATTCGATTGCCATCAAAAAGGCATCCTCGCCGTCACGATAGTACGACCTGAGCCTCTGCCTTATACTAAAGCCAAGTTTTTCGTAGAGCCGCACAGCCTCGTTGTTGCTGCATCTAACCTCCAGATACAGCTCATCGCAGCGTTTTTCCTTGACTCCCTTGATTGCCTCCTCTACTATTGCGCTTCCAAGGCCCCGCCTTCGGTGTTCCTCAAGTACGGCAACAGATACTACGTGGCCCTTTTTTACAAATCCGAGTTTTTTAAAGTTGGAAAATCCGTATTCTGTCTTGCACATGATGTATCCGACGAGCTTGCCATGGTGCTCTGCTACCAAAAACGCCTCAGGCAGCTCGGCAAGGAGGCTTTCATAAAAATAATCAGAGTAATGTTCAGGCAGCGTCTTGAGATTTATCTCCATGACAGGGATGAGGTCACTTGGGTCACACCGCCTAATGATATACTCGCCTATCTGCCTGTTAATTATCTGCATCGATATAGATCTCCCATACTGAATATTTAATGTTAAAGTTGAAAATCATACAAATAATTTAATGCGTTCTTTGGCTTTTGATCTGTAATGAGTGAGCCAACACAAGAACAGGTAATATCTCTAGTATCATCGGTCTTTGAGGTACGAGGAATCACAATTACTCTTGAGAGGATGGAGTTTGAGATTGCCGAGCAGGATTTTAAGGAAAAATTTGTTTCACTTGCACAAAGACTTGAGTCTATAAACTTGGTCTGCTTTTTGAGAAAATTCCAAGAAAGGCTCCTCTTGCAGGTAAACAGGCTTCCGCCTGAGCGGGCAAGAAGATGGCTTTCAAGGGCATGGATACAGAGGATTCTTTTTGGTGTCGTCATTGCCTTTGTGATGGTAGACGGCTACTACCGAACCCTTGGCGTCAACCAAGTAACCTACATTGGCGACCCACTTGATTTTGCCGCACTTTACACGCTTTCTTTAGTTGGAATCTTAGGAGTACATGAGGCAGGACACCTCGTTGCAGCAAAACGCCACAAAATACGAACATCGTGGCCATACTTTATTCCCGGAATCCCAGTAATTGGGCTGCCGACCTTTGGTGCATTAATCCAGTCAAGAGGCCTTACCATAAACAGAGACATTCTCTTTGATGTTGCAATCGCAGGACCTGTTGCTGGATTAGTCATTACAATAATTGTATCGTTTTATGGCGCATACACCTCTCCAATTCTTGACGAATCCATAACTGCCGAGATGGAAGGCTCTTTTGTAAAATTAAACGATAGCATCCTGATGACACTTGCACTTGTTACCTTTGATAAGGTAGGTCCAGACGTTGAGGTTCTGATGTCACCAATACTCTTTGCCGCATGGCTTGGTTTTTTGATTACGTTTTTGAACCTCCTGCCTGCCTGGCAGCTGGACGGTGGCCACATGGCACGATCACTTTTTGGTGAAAAGATCCACAGATTTGCAACCTACGGAAGTGTCGGAGTGTTGTTTTTGCTGCGATATGAAATGATGGCACTCTTTATTTTGTTATTTAGCATAAGAAACATGAGTGCAAGGCCACTTGATGATGTCTCGCCATTATCAAAAAATAGAAAGCTGATCTACATTGCAGTGATTGTAATGGCAGTCTTGTGCGCACCGCTACCGTTCAGCTTGATCTGAGAAGAATTCGCGCTCCATCTGGCACAATTGAGATCTTTTGTCTTGCACCCTGGTGTTTTAGGATGTACTCTAGTGTTTCCTTGACGCCATCAAATAAAATCATGTCCAGCTTTTTGATGTAGTATTCGGGCAATACAGAAACGATTCCTATTTTGAGCCTTTTTTGAATTTCTGACAAGAACAAAAGATCCTCCATTCCATCTACGTATTTTGCTGGCTTTTGCAGGCGCTCGATGTTCATTCTTCCTTCGATGTACTGGCGTATTGCCTCAGAGCCGATTCCTGCCTTGCACTCGCCAAGCAGAATTGCAAGGCCCTCGTCCCGTATTGCCGGATAGCAGTTCCAAAGCGACCCTAACGACCGCCCGAGGGTGTCGTTGCTTGCATCTTTTCCAGTACTGATTAGAAGGGTGCGATGCTTGTCAATTGTTTTGGTAAATGTCGCCAATGTCTTTGATATCGAAATGGTCTTTGATGGATGACCAATGGATACATCTGCAATTCCCTTTTGGTTTGCAACAAGCTCGATTGCAGAGATCTCAAAGCTGTTTGCAAAGTTTTTTGCAACCTCGATGCTTTGTGTCTCTACACCTGGGTTTGGGATGCTTCCCTGTCTTTTTTCATACGCCGAAAGCATCTGGTCTTTTCCAAATCTCCGCAAGAGTTTCGTGCAGATCGTATCAAATCCAAACAATCCGTCAAACTCCATTTCACCCAAAAAAACAAGATCCGGATTTACCGTTTCCATTCCCTCAAAGGCCTGCACCTGGCTTTCTGGAGGAAGTGATGCCTTGACCAGATTCATTATCTGCTTGTCTGCAAAGATCTTTGGCCGGGGAACTGCCTTTTGCGTGCATTTCTCAAAGATGATTGAAAGAGCCTTTTGGACTGCACCCGTGTAATTTAGGACAACAAAGGTCTGCGGCTTTGAAAGATCTAGTGCATCAAGCCTCTCAGAAATTACAGTATCATCTAGGACTTGGGGGTCGTGCTCGATCTTTTGATCAAGGTTCTCTGCCTTTATATCGAGCACTACATCGGTTGACCCATAGTTTAACCAGATTTCAGGCACGACTAACCACCCACACAAAGCAAAATAAATCCAGTTTAGTAAATTTTGGTGTGGAGTTTGTAAAAGAGTTTGCAACGTTTTTGCACCAAAACGGCATAATCAAGTTCGGTGACTTTACTCTATCAAGCGGCAAGAAGAGCTCCTACTATGTGGATTTGAGGCTTGTTCCAAGCTACCCTCACCAGTTTCGGCGCATGATAAAGTACCTTCAAAACCTCATATCAAAACAGATAGGCTTTGACAACTTTGATGCCGTCGCCTCTGTTCCGACAGGCGGCCTCGTCGTTGCCTCCTCGCTTGCCTTTGAGATTGTCAAGCCTCTTGTATATGCAAGATCCGAGGCAAAGGGCCACGGAACAGGCAAGCTGGTCGAAGGAGTAGTCAAAAAAGGAATGAGAATACTGGTAGTCGACGATGTTGCAACGACTGGAGGCTCTGTTGTAAACGGAGTTAGGGCGCTAAAGGATGCAGGTGCATCTGTCTCTGATGCTTATGTAATTGTAAACCGCCTAGAAGGAGCAGACGAATCACTCAAAAAAGAAGGAGTAACACTGCACCACCTGCTTGACATCTTGGAGATTGCAAAAATCTTGCATCAGGAAAATCTCATAGACAAATCAGTTTTAGACAAAGTGCAAAAGCAGACTGCTTAGCTGTCGTAAATCATCAAGCCCTTTTCTTCAAGTGTGTTATGCAGATTGTGGACTGAGCGATACACATCGCTTTCCTTTCTTGCACCTGTACAGACAAGCTTACCGGAGGCAAACAAAAGTATCACAGTCTTTGGGTCAAGCATCCTGTGTATTAGTCCAGGAAACTGCTCCGGCTCGTACATGCTTCGTGGCATGATTCTTGCTGCACGTTCTAGGTGAATTTTGCCACCAAGGTTTGCCGATGCAACTATGTTTTGCACAGTTACAATTGCCTCCTGTTTTATCTTGATGCCACCCTTTCGCAGCTGCTGCACGACAGTTCTGACGGCTTTGACTGCCATGTCCTCTGATTTTCCACCGGTGCAGACCATCTTACCAGATGAGAAGATGAGCGTAGCTGTCTTTGGGGTCTTGAGCCTAAAGACAAGGCCCGGGAACTGGTCCGGGTTCCACTCTGTGTCTGGAAATTTTTTTGTAATCTCGTTTAGGTCAAGGCGCTGCTCGACTGTCGCAGAGGCAACAACGTTTTCAATACTGACTATTGGTTTTGTCTGCGGCATCGTCTGCATCTATAATTAGCTTGTATATAATCAAACATAAAAGAAAGTTTTTGGCAGCTCAGACAAATGCCTTCACATCATTTTTCAGATATAACTCTGATTCTTCATTGCGGCCACTAGCTTTACACCATAACATCTTAAATTGATTTTCCGCAGGCACAAATCCGGATCTGCCGATTTAGTCTTTTCAAGACGTACAAACTTGATTATTTTAAATCGAATCACGCAAAAAAGGCGTTGTCGGCGCAGAATCAAATAGTATGCAAGGATTTGGAGCACTGTAATGTAACAAATACTTCGCTAATCAAACAGATCCTAGTTCCGTATGATCACTCACAGTATTCGCAGCGTGCCTATGCACATGCGCTGGACTTGGCAAGAAAATATGGTGCCTCAATTGTTGTAGCAACTGTTACCAACGAAGACCAAGATGCCGAATGGATCCATGACACCCCAACCCGCCAAAAGGGAATAAACAAGAGCAGAAACGTTGAATTCAAAAGAATCTTTTTATCACTTGAGTCACTGGCAAAAAGATTTAACATTCATTTTGATAGCATAATTTTAGAATCAAACAACACAGCATCATCGATAATCTCCTTTGCAAGCTTCAAGCGGGTCGATTACATCGTGATGGGAACCCACGGCGAAGGAAAAAGCAAAGAGATGATGATGGGGCGAGTCTCTACAAGCATTGCGCTAAATGCGCCCTGTCCCGTGGTTTTAGTAAAGTAAGTTACCGAAAATCAAAACTATGGTTCTGTCGGGTTATCGAGGGGTGAATAAGACAAAAAAATTATTCGTGGTTTTGCCTGTAAAGGCTGGCGTTTTGTATGATCGTTTTCCATTTGTTTTTACCATCGACTTGTATGAGTGCGGCTTCTGATGGTGTTTTACCATCCAACGCACCGTGTTTTTTGGCATAGTTGTAGTATGCCTTCAATCCCTCTAGGATCGGCGTGTCCATTTTCTTTAATCCCCTGAATACCTTTTCCCTGTCCCTGATTTCACCGTTCAATCTTTCCATCTTGTTGTTGTTCATGTTTCCCTGAATGTGTATGAATCTGGTATGGTTGGTCTTTTTGCTGAATATTTTCTTGGATGATTTCTTGTATGCTGGCATCCCATCAGTTATTCCGACAGAAATGTGTTATTTAGGTTGGCAAGAATCGTTAGAAAAACTGATAAAATTAGTTGAACCGGAAATTCCTGACGGTTAGATTTTAGTCTGGACGACGGCAAAACAAGCAGCTCTTCAACCAAAAACGGCGGAAAACGGATTGGGATGTTTACAATACCACTTTCTAATTTTTTATTACCTAATTTTATATAGCAAACATGACAAACTACGTCATGGTAGAAGAGCGAAGGTTCACTGTTCGAGTTACAAAGGATCCAACAGGAGGATATTCTGGGAGATGTCTTGAGCTTCCCGCTGCAATAAGCGAGGGTGAAACCATGGAAGAATTACTGACAAACATGAAGGAAGTAATCCAGCTTGTCTTAGAATCAATTGAAAAAGATTGCCCGCCAGATGAGAAAATAGTTGTAACCATTCCAACATGAGTTTAAGGAATCACAACTGGCGTGAAGTTCTAAAAGTTTTATCAAAATTTGGCTATGTTTTAGATAGACAGCGAGGAAGTCATATGATTCTCAAAAATTCTTCTGGAAATATCGTTCCTATTCCGAGACACGATCCAATAAAACCCACTACTTTGAGATCAATATTAGATCAAGCTGGAATTTTGTTGGAACAGTTTTTGAAGGAGATTTAGTGAATTAAAAATTCTTGGTGATTGTGTACCATTTGCCCCCGAATAAAATAGGGGCATCAATTGAGTACT
>CAZLSK010000068.1:0-7233 GCA_964562075.1 uncultured Candidatus Nitrosotenuis sp. | reverse complement strand
GATTGATGATGTGATGAGTTGTTTTCCTTTGTTTTGTCGCATAATTCCAAATAATGCGGTATTGTTAGATTCTGTTCCACCCGATGTCAGCAATATCTCGTTTGGTTGTGCATTTATCAACTCCGCAATTCTTTTTCTTGCAACATCGATTGCCTTTGTTGATATTCTTCCAAACCTGTGAATTGATGATGGATTTCCATAGTTTTCCTTAAAGTACGGTAACATTTCTTGCAGAACCTCGTCACTTACAGGTGTCGACGCTGCGTTGTCAAGATAGATCAATCTGCAATCACGTTTATTTTTCCTGGTCTGTACCCTTCTTGATCAATCGTCACGGAGTTAAAGCCAATTGATTTCAGCTTGGCGTCAAGCTCTTCAAGTTTTTGTTTTTGCTCAAAGCGAAACAGTTCGTCTTTGCCAATCTCTATCTTTGCTGCACCATTGATGTCGCGAACACGAACCTGTCTTGCTCCAAAAATTTGTTTGACAAAGATCTCTCCGACCTCTATCCTAGCTAGCCTTTCTGCTGTCACACGTTGGCCCCACGGTATGCGAGAGGCAAGACAGGAATTGGAGGGTCTATCATAGACTGACAATCCAACAGTGCGGGTAGCCTCTCTAATCTCTTGTTTTGAGAGTCCTACTTCAACCAAAGGGCTTTTGATGCCGTTATTTTTTAGGGCTTGGATTCCGGGTCGATAATCTCCGAGGTCATCAATGTTTGTTCCATCCACAATCAGCTCAACGTTTTCTTTTTTGGCAACCTCTTTGAGATGTTCTGATAGCTCTGTTCTGCAATAGAAACATCTGTTGTTGTCGTTTTTTACAAAATCCTCGTTTTGTAGCTCGTCGTATTCAATGACAAGATGTCTAATACCAATTTCATCACAGACTCTTTTTGCTGATTTGAGCTCTTCTTGAGCAAGCGTCTTATAGTCTGCGGTAACTGCAAGTGCTGCGTTTCCAAGTGTATTGTAAGCTGCATATGCTACAAGTGCACTGTCTACGCCTCCGGAAAGCGCCACAATCACACTTTTTTTGTCCAAAAACCAATCTAGCAGATTTTTTAGCTTTGTCATTTGAGTTGTTTTTTAACTTGTTCTTTGATTAATTCTTCGGTTTGTTTAAACGTCAGCGATAATCGTTCTGCAATTTTTTTGATATCGTCATACTCAACTTTGAATTGCTTGTGAGGCGAGGTTGTTTGTGCCACTTTGCATCTAACAGTAAAGTCTTTGTTGTAAAGGCGTATTTTCATTGCAAAAGTCTTGCGTGGGACAATAAACCTATCCGATGTTCTGATTCGCACCCCCAGCGTCCCAGTCTCCGATATCAACAAGTTCAACAGTCGATTGGTCATTTCTGGTTCACAAATTACCGATACGATGTGGCTTGGCCTGCCTTTTTTTGTAATGGTTGGAATGATCGATATGTCTTTTGCTCCATTTGACATTATCTTATCCACTGTATGAGCCAGAACCTCACCTGAGATATCATCGACGTTTGTTTCAAGAATTACAACGGAATCTGACTGAATGATGCTTGATTGTTCTCCCTGTACAATCTTGAGAACATTGGAGAATCCCTCAAAGTTTTTTTGTCCTGCGCCATAGCCGACTGCTTTTACCTTCATCATTGGATAAAATTCTGAGCAGTTGTCAGCTAGGTTCACCAGCATACTTGCACCCGTAGGCGTTGTAAGCTCGTCTTTTACCTTGTTTCCGCAAATCAAAACACCAGAATTATCAAATATTTCCAATATTGCCCCAGCGGGATTTGAAACGGTACCATGAGAAAAGGAAACAGTCCCACTTCCAACTGCTACAGGGGTCGTAATTATCTGTTCATCAAGATAATGCAAGTCATCAAGTGCTATTGCCGTTCCCACAATATCGATTACGGTATCAATGCTTGATGCTTCATGAAAGTGGACAGAATCTCTTGAAACACCATGAATTTTTGACTCTGCCGTAATCAAGGTGTTGATACTGTTTGCTGCAAAGGCCCTTGCTTTCTCTGAGAGGCCTATCTTTTGCGTTGTTTTGCTGATGCAGTTTTCAATTTCAATTCCCTTTCGTTCGTGATGATGCTCATCCAACTCAAGAACAAGCGAGGTTGCCTTGATGCCGTGTTTATTGACTTTTTTAAAATCGATTTTTTTGATTTTTGATCCGCGCAAATAATTTTGTGAAATGCCAACACCATCAATGATTTTAGATTTGTTTGCACCCAAGTGTACAAGTGAGGACAAAAGCATGTCTCCTGAGATTCCAGCTATTTGTGGATCTATTATCAAAACCATGAGAGAACAAATTACAAAAATGCATATAAATTCTAAGATCTGTGACAAAAGAACTCAATAGATTTAATTATTGAGCACAAACGTCGCACAATATGATTACAATTATTGGTTCTGGAAAAGTAGGTGGCGATGCTGCACTCTTTTCAGCTTTGAAAAAATTGGACACAGAAATTTTGTTGCTTGATGTCATAAAGGGACTTCCGCAAGGGGAGGCAATGGATCTAAACCACATGTTATCAGAACAAGGAATCGACGTAGAGGTAAGAGGCTCAAATGACTATGCCGACATGAAGGGATCAAAAGTCGTAGTAGTTGTTGCAGGCTCTGGAAGAAAACCAGGCATGACAAGGATGGATTTGCTAAAAATTAATGCAGGAATTGTAAAAGACGTTGTGGAAAACATCAAAAAATATGCCAAGGACTCGATAATTGTTCCAGTCACAAATCCGCTTGACCCAATGGTTCACATCACATACAAGACTTCTGGATTCGGAAGAAATAGAATAATAGGTATGGGAAACATGCTTGATCTTTCTAGGTTCATACAATTCATTCATGAGGCAACAGGTTATTCGCGTGATTCGATTCGGGCTTTGGTCATAGGCGAGCATGGTGAAAACATGCTTCCGTTGCCGAGATTCTCAACTGCGGCTGGCATTCCACTGTCAAATATTTTGTCAAAGGAAAGACTTGACCAGTTGGTCGTAGACACAAGGCAAGTTGCAGCAAAAGTCATTGAACTCAAAGGAGCAACAGTACATGCTCCTGGAAATGCAATCTCCTCAATAATTGAGGCAATACTGGGAGACAAAAAAAGTGTGATCCCAGTAGCAACGCCGCTGGATGGCGAGTACGGCCAGTCCAATGTTTCAATTGGGGTTCCAGCGATGATTGGAAAAGACGGAGTTGAAAAAATAATAGAACTTGATTTGAACCAACAAGAAAGGGAATGGTTCAACAAGGGAATTGAAAGCATTAAAAGTGCACTGGCTGGAATTTAGATCAATTTTTTAAACGAATCAAGTACACAGACAACATTGGAAATACTCGATGTTTTAGAATCGTTAAAGAGTGGAAAGATAAGCGTAGCAAAAGCAAAACAGCTCCTTTCGCTCTATTCAATTGAAAAGATTGAGAATTTTGCTCAAATCGATATGGGAAGAAGATATCGAAAAGGAATACCCGAGGTCGTTTTTGCCGAAAGAAAAAATCTTGACGAGGTTAAAAAAATCATTAATAAAATACTTGGAAAATCAAACTCGGTTCTGGTTTCAAGAGTACAAAAGCAGGATTACAGCAAAATAGTTGCCTTTGCAAAAAAGAACAAGATCAAAATCAAGAATGGAAAAAACACGACAACGCTCTTACTGTACAAAAAAGAGTTAAGGAGCTCTGGAGGCAGGGTCGGAATAATTACTGCAGGCACATCCGATATCGGCGTTGCCGAGGAGGCTAGGCTTGCCTGTGAGGCCATGAACTGTGTTTGTATTTGCAGCTACGATATTGGCATCGCGGGTCTGCATAGAATGTTTCCAGTAATAAAAAAATTCATGCAAGAGAATGTAGATGTTATCATAGTAGCTGCTGGCATGGAAGGAGCGTTGGCATCTGTTGTGTCTTCTTTGGTAGATATTCCTGTAATCGGCCTGCCAACATCTGTTGGATATGGTTATGGTGAAAAAGGAGTGGCTGCTCTGGCATCAATGTTGCAGAGCTGCTCACTTGGCCTTTCGGTAGTAAATATTGATAATGGAATAGGCGCTGGTGCAGTTGCAGCAAACATTGCAAACAGAGCTAGACGTCGATAATTCCAAGATCAGCAAGTTCGCTCCCAATACCAAAACCCACCAGCGCAATTCCAGTGCCTAGACCTGCCATCTCAAGACCTCCCTTGATGATACTTGTTTTGGCTAGTTTTGATTTGATGGCACCCACTAGAAATGAGGTGCTCAGGCTTATGCCTACTGCAATTACCAATGGAACATAACCCTGTAGAAAGAAAAACGGAATTATTGGCAATACTCCTCCAACCAAAAATGCTCCAAACATCCTAAACGCACTTTTTAGGGGACTTCCAACAACTTCGACATTTAGTTTGAGCTCTTCAGTAAGCATCGTATCAAGCCAAACCTTTTTGTCCGACGTTATTTTGTTTACAATCATTTCTAGTTCTTTTCCCTCAAATCCCTTTGCCTTGTAGATGTCTTCAATTTCCTTTCGTTCAACGTCTGGCTTGTTCTCCATTTCCCATTCCTCTCTTGCGATTTCTGATTTGAGCAGTTCACGGTGAGCCTTTACTGCAAGATAGTTTTGGACAGCCATTGCCTTTGCTCCAGTAAACATTCCAACAAGTGCTGCAAGTATGATGATGTTTGAAGAGACATCTGCCCCTCCTACGCCAGCAGCAATGCCCAAGGAGGTGTTTATTCCATCACCAAAACCAAAAACAAAATCTCTGATTCCACTTGATTCGGAAAGGTGAGGCTCGATGTGTCGTGGCTCGGATACTTCCTTCATTTGCAGAACCTAGCATTCAGCAGAATTTAAGCTTGAAAAAACCGTCAGTAAGTATTTTATAGTATATGGGAAAGTCATTACATAGTTGGCTGGCAAAAGAATAGTTCTTACTGCAGATCGCAGTTTGATGACCAATTATCGCGGTAATTTTCTTTATGGCTTTATAGCATGTGGACCATACGAGCTTCTTCCAGAGTGGGTCTTTGACAAAGTTTTTTGTCCTGCTGTTGAAACAGACCCCTCAACCGGAGAGGCCAAGGTAGCACAAGTTGGTCTTCGAAGAGTAGAAAGTGCGTTATTGCAGGGATACAGAAGAGACGAAGTGTTTGTGGCAAATCCAGATTACCTAGAGAAGGCTATTGGTCCAGACACCACAGTGGTTGGGATAAACGTCATGGATCCACTTGGCATGGCTCCAGTCACAACGACCATGTCACCAGAAAAGTTGTCCTATGTAGCAATGAAGTTCAAGCGAATGTGCGCAAAAATAATTCAGCTAAAGAAAAAATACAATTTTCACGTAGTTGTTGGCGGAAACGGCGCTTGGGAGTTAGCAAAAACCGACAGAATGAAGATTCATGGAATAGATACCGTCGTAGTTGGTGAGGCAGACGAGCTTGCACTGGACTTGTTCAAAGACCTAGAAAAGGGCGATGCACCGGAGCTCATGCATTGTTTTGTTAAAAACATACAAAACATACCAATCATCGAGGGACCTACCGTCAACTCTTTGATCGAAGCGATGCGGGGTTGTGGTAGAGGCTGTGACTTTTGTGATGTAAACAAGAGATCTAAAAAAGACCTTCCGATCGAGAGGCTCCAACACGAGGCAAAGATAAACCTCGATTATGGTTTTGATTCGATTTGGTTGCACTCCGACGAGATGTTGCTTTATGGGTGTGACAACAAGGACTTTCAGCCAAACCGTGATGCAATCACCGAGTTGTGGAAGGGCCTAAAGTCACTTGGCGCAAACTTTGTTGGGACTACACATATGACATTTTCTGCAATCGCTGCAGATCCAGAACTTTTGCGCCAAATGTCGGAGATTAACAACATGCACACAACGGGAAGATGGCTTGCAACAAATCTTGGTATTGAAACAGTAGCACCAAGAATGGTAAAAAAGCACCTAGGTGTAAAGACAAAACCGTTCTCAACTGATGAGTGGGGATGGGTAGTAAGAGAGGGCGCAAGAATCATGAACGAGAACCACTGGTTCCCAGCAGCCACACTGATTATTGGATGGCCGGATGAGACGCCAGATGAGACTCAATATACGATTGATTTGATTGAGGACTTTAGGAGAACAAACTTTAGAGGCTTGGTTGCACCGTTGTTGTACCAAGACTTTAGCGAAAAGAACTCGATGCATTTTGGAAACCTGAATGAGGCGCAGTTTACACTATTTTGGAGATGTTGGGAAAATAATTTACGTGTCATAAATGACATCGTTCCAATCATTCTTCGAAACAAGACCTATGGGCCCCCCATGAAGATCTTCATGTATGGCTTGATCAAGGCAGGAACCTGGGCAATAATGAGATACCTCCGAGGGCTCTGCAAGGACCTCTTTAATGGAAAGCTGCCAGAAGAGATTGTTGAAAAATACGCAAGGAGCAGAACCGTTACTGCTCCAGCCTACACAAGATAAATTCTATAATTTCTTGATTGCTTCGTCTGCAATCGTGTTTCTTTTTGGTGTCAAAACAATAAAGTATGTCTTGTCTGCCCTCTCGATTGCGTTGACCTTTCTGTACGTATTTGTGTTGATGTCAAACTCTAGAATTCTCCCATCAAGGTTTCCCTTGGTGTAGATCATAAGATAGACATCGCCGTTGCTGTGAGTAAGCGGAATGAATGCAAAGACATATCCCTTGTAGGAATTTATTGGCATTGCATTTTTCATTGGCGGCATCACAGATGCCATGTATGAAAAGATGTCTGGAATGGTTGCAAATTCCTCGTACTCTACATGCATAATGGTTGTTTGATAAAAGAGGATATAATCTTAGGGGCGTCTTTTGTTGATTAGGCCTCTAAGTTTTACTATTACTATTGCCGGTGCGACAAAGTACATTCCAATGTTTAGCAAGATTATGCCAATTCCATATCCTAACATCTCTTGCTCAGAGTCGATGTCGACATAGTTTAGTATCGACAGAGTTGAAAGCATTGGAGTTACTGTTGTCTTGACCAATTCTTTGAAGGCAGGGTTCTCTCTTTCCCAGTCTGCAACCGTCGGGCTGAATGTATAGTAAACTGCGTTGAAAGTTGTCATGAAGCTTGTTCCTGAGCTCGTGCCAAAGAGAACATTGTCTCTCACTTCTCTGAGTAGTTGTACTTGTGGTGCAAGCTCAGAACCAAATGCAGCGGTAGCAATAAGGCATCCCTTTGGTGGTTCCTCTTTCTTC
>CAZLSK010000067.1:0-7597 GCA_964562075.1 uncultured Candidatus Nitrosotenuis sp. | reverse complement strand
ACGCCAACAACCTCTGTGAACCTCTTTGCAAGAGGAATAACAAGACGACCAACGCCGCAACCAAAATCCAAACAGCGAACAGGTTGAAAATCTTTGTCAAAATAATGTCGCACCCATTCAAGAACTAAAGCGATGTGCATTTCACCCGTCGCAAAGAAATCATCAATAGCATTTTGGTCTAAGACTTCGGGCTTGAATTTATCTAAGGTGATAACGCCGAAGTAAGGCATTCGCTCACCGATAACTTGCCAATTTTTATCATCCAATTTGCCCATTCAACCGTTCCTTAACTCTAGCACGAAATTTCCATTACAGACTTACAATAAAGCTTTTCTCGCACTGACAATTGATTTATTAGCGTTGAACAAATTTGTTGCTAACATCGGATAAAGAGCAGGATAAAAAACAGGCACTAGAAAACGCGGCAACCCTAGTTTGTCCAGCAGGTAAACCCGAATGTAAAGCGATAGGGGCCACGACAGTTCGTTTTTAATTTCAATCTCAATGTCTTTGAAACCGCTTTCTTTCAACAACAACTGCAAAGACTTTTGTGTGTAATTTTGTAAATGAAAGATGGAAGTCCTTGCTGCTTGCCACAAGCACCCGACCTTACTTGCTATGGGAATTTTTTGCATCAAGTGCATCAACCTATCTGTTTTTGTAACGACGGGCGTATGAAAATAAACTATGCCGCCGGGTTTTAGTATGCGCTCGCAGGTTCGCAATAAATAATGAGGGTCAATAACATGCTCGACCACATCCAGCAACGTCACTACGTCAAAAAAGTCCGACGGAATAGAATTGTAATCAAAGTCCTGATAAATATCTTTTGTTATATCTTTTATGCGCGATAAATCTTCGCCGGCGATTTCGTGAGCATACAAGTTTTCAAAACCCACTTGATGCAAAACCTCCAAGAACAAACCATTGCCTGTGCCAATGTCAATTATTTTTGCTTTTTTATCAACAAGCTCAGACAAATGAACGCACGCAGACTCCATCTTTTTTAGCAATTCGCATTCGATTTCTTCATAGTAGGAACTCGAATCAAGCGTAGAGTATGCCTTGGCGAGTTCTGATTCACTAAATCTATTGCCGACGAAAACCAATCCACAATCGCTACATCGAAAATGACTAATATGGTTCGTTTCGCTGTGACCGTTAAAAGTGTCACAGAGATAGCTAACAGCTTCGCTGTTACATAACTTACATCTTCTGCTTTCGTTTTTCAGGCTCAATTCATCCCTCTCTCGAACTCAACTTGCAAGTACAAGTAAAAAAAAGCTTTATTTCTACGATTGTTCTTGCAGGGGTCAGTTTGTCATAGATAACAACTTCGTCAGCAGATTTCAGACTGCGTAAAACATCTGCACGCGCTTCTTGTGAAACAAGCGACCTACCCGCGCCTTTTATTACGCGAACAGAGTTATTACTGTTGATTCTTACAATAAGCTTGTGTTACTTAAGGCATGTGCACGTTCATGCAAATTAGCACACCCCAGATAAATAATACTGAAATATCTGTTAGTAAAATGAAAGATGGCATAAGTACAGCTAGATCTTAATACAAAACTAAGAGTAGCACCACAATCAGGAAAAGTTACAGCATTGGCTCAACAAAGTCCTTTGTAATGCTACCCGTAAATTTCTGTATATTAAGTTACTCTATAGTCTCTAATTGCATTTCCAAACCAGATTATAGAGTTTTGCAAAAGCCCCTTCAGGGTTACTTGCAGTGTCTTCCACGCAAACTCCGTTTGTTCCCGCTTTGCAGTTTGTGCAAAAAACCATTGCACCTGGCGAAGCAGTTCCATAACCCTGAAGTTCATTCCAAGTTATTCCTACAAATTGAATAAGGCTATTTATTTTTATGCCCTTCCATGGAACACTTTGCGAGGCCAGAATTTCCAAAAAACCATTATCCTTATTACGTGAGAATGAATAACTCAAACTATCGCTTTGCCCTAACCTTAACAAAGGGCGAGTAAAAGGCATGTTATTGGAATCAACGCCATTGGGCGCAGTTATTGAAAAAACGGGGTTAGTGCTTCTGATATTGGGGTCTTTAACCTCAGTTCTGAATCCTATTTTATTTGGCATTTCGGGATTATTCTTTATAGGACTTGTCTGATTTGTCTCTTCCCACTGGCCTGTTTGGAAAAATACTGTTGCCGGACCTTGAACGCCTGGGGTAATTCCCGGAGGAGCACACTCCTCTTCATTGGGGTTTTGGTTGGGATCATATCCGTTATTGCAGAACTTATCGCCGAATGAATAAATCCTTATTAGTGGGTCGTTTGGGTTGGGGATGGTTTGACCAGGATTATTAGGATCCGGTAGGCGATTCTCGGTCTTTATTGTTTGAGGTCCATAGTGGCTGCCAAGTGAAATATAATTGACAATTTGTCTTAGTCTAATAGGGTCGCCAAATTGACTTCCTATGACAACCAATCTTGCAATGGTTGTTCCTGCTCCGAATTGTACTGTAGGGTCTCTACCCCACACTATCGAGTTCGTTACATTCTCCGTTTGCGAATTGACGATAGTAAAACCGCCTACCGATTCTACATATATGAAATCCCCACCTACAGCAGATGCCGTACCTCCACCAAAAGTGTTATTAACTTGTATGTGACCACCCGCTAAAACCGACATCCCACGGTTTTTTCCTGATGACGCGGATGCTACTGATAGTCCATACATTGCAAACCAACTATTGGATATTTCCCAATCAGTGTTAGGCGTGTTCATTTTAATGCCTGTTGCACAATTGAAATAAACATGATCGGCTTTGATGTTATCTAACTGCCAAACACCAGTACAATCATCAGTTGTGCTTACGCAACCCTTTACATTAACACCTGTTTGGAACCCTCTGATGGACATATTTGAGAAAAGAACTCCATAGCTGGAGTTTGGTGCGTTTCCTTCGCCAACAACAGCCGTAGATTTGTCAAGAAAGTTGTTGTAGAAATCACTTGGATGTACTCCGAGTAAGGTTATGTCTCGAAATGTTATTTGGTGTTTGCCTTCACCAATTCTGAAGACTGCCTTAGAAGATCCGAGAGTTACGGAAGGGTAAAATGAGACACGAGTATTACCCAAATTAGACAAATTATAGGTAGCTCCGTTTGTTCCTTGAATAGTAATTCCCGACGGAAGCTGAAATGGTAGCATTCCTATCGTAGCTGAACTACTTCCTACAATGTAATTTCCTTTTGGAAAATAAAGTACCCCGCCACCGTTTGCTTCAATTTTTGAAATAGCAGCAGCAATTGTTCCAGTATCATCGGTGGAGCCATTTCCCGCCGCTCCACAATCAAGTTTAACATTTACATACCCTGTTGCAGCCGCAATGTCGCACTGATCAAGTGGCATAGCGTAGAGCATTAATTTATATGAAGGACCTCCATCCTTGCCGCTAATTGTTGCAAGATATTTGCCTTGCTTAATCTTGACTTTCCATTTGCCTATATCACCGACTTCTGTTGCATATAGAGCATCGTTTCTGCCTTCGACTTTTTTTCCAGTAACAATTTCAACCTTCACGGGTTGTTTTGTGACTACATCTTTGAATTCAACTAAAGCCCCTCCCCATCTTGCTGAAGGGTCAGAGGCTAACTTCGTTCCCTTGAGCGCGTAGCCCGATAATGTACTTGCAGATGCTAAAGCGCATCCATAAACAGCAATAAACAGAACTGCTGCAAACATTTTGATTGTCTTTTTCATTTGACCTCCTATTGTCTGAGAGCCTTTTGTGACTCAAATGTTGAATACACCACCACGCTTGATTGTGGGTGTCATCTTGAAAAAATAGGGAGCGTCATTTTGATACTAATGGACGAATAGCAGGATAGCATAACGCTGTTATAAATTACAAAACATTATTCGGCTATCAAACTCGTAGGGCTACAGTTTTCAGCCTTAACCCTACGCTAAAATTTTTTTCCTGTTGGAGACCTTCACAAACTTACAGATCAATTTCCCTCAAGTTTCCTAAGCGGAAACATATTTCTTATCATTACCAATCAAAAAACGTATGAAAAGTAAACCTAATGCTGCGACTACTCCAACGCGCATTGCAAAAGGTAGTATAGCTCCATAAAATCCTTCATAACTAATCACAGTTAATAACATAAAATACATCATCGCTCTCCATATTGTCGGCTTACGATTTTCTATAAGCGAGGCGTAAATTATTCTTAAAAAAATGCCCAGAATCATCATGCCAATCGGGATACTGAACTGACCAAAATTTCTGAGTAGATCGCCGACTACCGTCACAGTAAAAGAGTTGTCCCCATAGTTAAAATACAACTCTCCGTAACCGCGTGTATCAGCGACAAATGGTTTATCCTCCCAGACAAGACGTGGAATAAACGCTGTCCAAGTGTAATTCCAGATGTGATTATCAAGTCCGACAGAAGCTTCATAGGGCGCAAGTTTTTCGTAGTTTGAAACTAAAAGAGCTAAGGAACTCAGTCCGTCAACTCGTTCGGCTAAAGCGTAAAACCCTTCATCCATTGTTTTGCCAACGTCCTGAGTGCCAAGTTTATCTACCGTTCTCATCGCACTATCAACATAGTCTTCAAGACTTACCTTTTCTTGTGAGCCTTTGGTGTAACGGAATGTAGTTCCATAAATGAATCCGCCCATAAGCGAAAGTACAAGGAAAACAGACAGCATTATGCCGTGTTTCAGTTTAAGTTTCCGCCCTGAAAACGCAAAAGCCATCGCAATCATAATAACCGCATTTAATAAAGAACTACGTCCACCCAAAATAACCATGCGTATAGGAATTAAGATAATTAACAAAAGCAGCAGCAAGATAAGTCTAATATCCGTCTTAGGACTTTTGAAGAGGACCATCCAAAGCATAAATCCTGCTTCGCTGATAAAAAATGTCAAAAAAACCTGTAAGGCATCGTATTTTCCAATCTGTTCTAGTTTTTGATAACCAACCAAACCGCCAAGAAACGCGCTCAGATTAAATGAAAAGCCGATTGCCAAAAGAAGCATTGACGGTATTAGAAGTTTTGACGGAGACCAATTCCATTCGGGAAGTTTTTTTGATATAGCCGTGCCGATTCTCTCTCCGTAAGGCAAGAAATAACCCAGAGATAAACTCAAATATCCGATTGCGATATAACCCAAAGCCAATGGAATGTCATATCGCGGGTTTTGAATGAAGACCAAAAAATAAGGCTGCGACCAACCGGCTGCCAAAATAATCCCGCCCCCGACAAAAGCCGGAAGAAAATATGTCCACCCCGCAAAAACAAGCGGATTGAACAGACTGAATTTTTTTGTATAGATTAGGTAAGCCCAAGGACCTAAAACTGCAAAAAGTGGCAACAACGTCCATGGAAGAATATAAGCATCAGGGAAACTGATTTTGATATTGCCATCAAGAATTAAATAAACAAAAGCTGTCAAAACAACAACAGACACTAAACCCAAAGCCGCATACAAAAAATTCTTGTTTACGGTCAGCGCGTTATCCAAGCTATTTGATTTTATTTCCTGCATTGTCATAAATGCGGAAGGTCGGCACGCAGTAAGGGCGAAGAAATACACTTACTTCATGTGTTTCCGCCTCAGAAAAAGTTCAATTTTCTTCCTCTGATTGTTTTTTGATTTTCACTATTTCCATCTTGGAAAGCCCTGTCAATTTTGAAATCATTTCAACAGCCAGATTTGTTGCCACAGCGTTTCGCACGGACTCTTTATAAAATTCAATCTTGCCTTCAATCTCGCCTTGCTTGAACAATGTTGCAATCGTGTTTCTGCAATCACGCGAATGCTTCAAACTTTCCTCGTACTTCACATATTCCTGCTCCGTAAATCTTGCTATCTCAGCTTCCCTGAATAACTTCGCAATTATCTTATCACTCAACGCCTTCGGACGCTTCCTCAGATTAGGGAAATTCTTCAAAGCATAACGCCATTTGTCAATCCCAGCTTCCAATTCTTCTTCACTCTTATCGAACTTCGACATTTCAATAAAGATACAACTTGTGCCGGTTGAAACCAAAGATTTCTTTGCGGCTTGCCGTGTTGAAGTGCGGTGTCGGCTTTGCCGAACCGTCAGATGTTTTCAATATCGCTCTTAAAAGTGAGCGAACCGCGGGTGAATAGTTACAAAAAAATTTTTGCGCTTGTCTTCGCTTCGCCTCGTTCTGATGTTGCGTTATAATTTTAATCGTTGCTGAGTTTGAAGCTCCCTGAATTTTTCAACTAAGGCGCGTGAGATTCGCGCTTCATATCGGAATAAAGTTATGGCTTATAAAAATTCTTTGATGGCGAAAAAGTTAAATCAACCGAATGGTCGTCGTTGGTTACGCTTGGTTTGGTTGCCGTGTGCGTTGATGTTGGCAATGGCGGCGGGCGGATTGACGGGCGTTTTTGCTGCGTATCAATTGAATTATTCGCGCACGGCTGAGGCAGTCGCGTCGCTTGCAACATATCGTCCGAGTGCTGTAACAAAGGTTTACGCTGATGACGGAAAGACTGTCATCGGTGAGTTCGCGCTGGAAAGACGAATACCGCTCAAGTACGAAGAGATTCCGCCCGTGATGCAGAACGCGATTCTGGCGGTTGAGGACGTGCGCTTCTACGAGCATGTTGGTATTGACCCGATTCGTATTGTCGGTTCGCTTCTCAAGAATCTTAGAACGGGAAGCAAAGAAGGCGGATCAACGCTAACACAGCAACTCGCAAAGAGTTTGTTCTTGTCACGCGAACAGACATACACACGCAAAGTCAACGAATGGCTTGTTGCACTGCAAATCGAACGCTACTACACAAAGAAACAGATAATGGAGATGTACGCCAATCACATCTTTCTTGGAGCGGGCGCGTTTGGCGTTGAGGCTGCATCACAAACTTACTTTGACCACCCCGCAAAAGATTTAACCATTGAAGAAGCCGCTTTGTTGGCGGCAATTCCGAAAGCACCTGGATATTACGCACCTACCGTCAATATGCAAGCTGCAACAGAACGGCGCAATCTTGTTATCAGTCTGATGGCAGAACACGGTTACATCACACAGGCACAAGCCGCAGAAGCAAAATCAAAACCAATAAAACTTTCAGACACAGCTTACTATCCGGGCATGACGAAATCATCGCCTTACGATTATCCCGTCGAAGAGATTCGTCAATACCTGGAAGACAAATACACGACACGAGTCGCTCAAGGCGGTTTGACCGTTTATTCGACGATTAACGCCGAAGCGCAAGAAAAGGCTATGGACGTTGTTCGCAAACGTCTCCGCGCTTATTGGGGAAGCCGCAAAGGGGAATATCTCTCAATCTCCACAAACGAAAATGGCGGCGTTACACAACAACAACTTGACAACTACAAACACCCCGATTGGTACGGCAACGAGTATGAAGAAGGCAAGTATCTGAAGGGTTTGATAATGAAGGTTGACAATGCAAAGAACGAAGCAACGGTTCGTTTTGGTAATTACACGGCGACAGTTACGTCTGCGAATATGAAAGGAGCCGGTCAACCTCGTGATGAATTTCAACCGGGGTTACTCTGCGAATTTGTAATCAAAAAAGTTAATGTTGATAATAAGCGTCTTGAAGT
>CAZLSK010000066.1:0-7694 GCA_964562075.1 uncultured Candidatus Nitrosotenuis sp. | reverse complement strand
TAAAGCCACCAAAGTTGCAAATCCTACCAATCTCTTCTGTCTGAGTTGTGCCAATGCAATTCTTGAAATATTTCACAAATTCAAGCTGTCCAACATTGTCGCCGTGGGCATGAACTATGAATATGCATTTTTTTGCAACCCTTCGTAGCGATGTCAGATCCCCATCAAGGTCGGTGACTATTATTTGAGGGATTATGCCATGGTGGAGGAGGGGTGTAAGGGCCGTATCGGCGCAGATTTTGACTATTTTATTGTGTTTTTTGAGAACCGGGATCGAAGTTTCAAGTGAAGGGCCTGTGCCCACAACAAATACCGGCTTGCCAGAAATCAATTTTTTTAGCCTCGACAAAGAAATTGGCTTTTTCAATAACGAATTAAGCAAGAGTGCAGCTTGCCTATCCTTTCTTCTACTATATCCAAAAGCATTTAGGATCTTTTGGTATTGTGAATCCCAATCAGTGATCGTCAACTAACCTAAAATTAGCTCACTTTATCATAAATGTATGAATCTCTTAGGACCAGTCAAAGTAGGTGGAACAAATCCTGTAAGACTAATGGGAATAATTAATGCAAGTCCAGAGTCGTTTTACAAAAAATCTGTCAAAAAGGCAAACCAAGTAGCAGCGACCGCAAAAAAAATGGAAGATGACGGGGCAGATCTCATCGATGTTGGAGGCATGTCAACTGCACCATATCTTTCTACGGTTGTATCAGAAAAACAAGAAATCAAAAGAGTTTTGGAGGCAATAAAGCAAATCCAAAAAGCAACAAATCTTCCAATCTCAGTTGATACCTGCAGATCAGAGGTAGCAAAAGCAGCACTAGAAGAAGGAGTCGAGATCATCAATGACATCTCTGGATTAAAATATGACAAACAAATGCCAAGTGTCATAGAAAAATATCGGCCATCATTAGTGCTATGTGCTTACAGCAAAAAACCTCTCAAAAGAGACCTAATCCTACAAACGAATCTTGCGTTGAAATCAAGTCTTCACATTGCAAGGTGTGCAAGTATAAAGCCAAGCAAGATTGTGCTTGATCCCGCAGTTGGATTTTTCAGAAAAACAGGCAAAAACCCATTTTATACAAAGATAAACCAAGATTGGTTCAGGCGGGATCTGGACATATTGCGAAATCTCTCTTTTTTTAAAAAGCTAAATTGCCCAATCCTTGTTTCAGTTTCGAACAAGTCCTTCATAGGTAAAATTCTTGACAAAAAAAATCCAGCTGATAGATTGTACGGATCTATTGCGACGGAGGTGATTGCAGTACTAAATGGTGCAGATATTATTCGTACTCACAATGTCAAGGAAACAAAGGATGCAATATCTGTCGCACAAATGTTTTCAAAAAAATCCAAGAAAAACTTATAACGCATATCAAATCTCCTTTAGAGGGTTTCATTGGAAATAAGAGAAGGACTAACATTTGACGATGTTCTCCTTGTGCCCAAATACTCTAATATCACAACAAGAGCACAAACCGATTTGAGAACAAAGCTCTCAAAGAACATCTCACTGAACATTCCGCTGATCTCTGCAAACATGGATACGGTGACGGAATCCGCAATGGCAATTGCCATGGCTCAGGAAGGCGGAATTGGAATCATTCATAGATTTTTGACAGTTCAGGAAGAAGTAGAGGAGGTTCTCAAGGTAAAGCGATCGGCAAGCGTAATAATTGAAAAACCGTACTATATCGCTCCAGAACAAACAGTCAAAGAAGCAATTTCATACATGCGTGAAAAAGGTGTCTCAGGACTACTTGTAATCAAAGATTCCAAACTTGCCGGCATCCTGACTGGTCGCGATGTGATGTTTGAATCAGAATCAAACAAGCTTGTCAAAGATGTGATGACAAAGGATGTCATTACGGCAAAGCCTGGAATCTCACTCGATGAAGCAAAGGAGATCCTCAGGCAGCACAGAATTGAAAAACTCCCATTAATTGATGGAACCGGTACTGTCAAAGGACTAATAACGAGTAAAGACATTACACACACAGAAAACTATCCCAATGCATCCAAGGACAAAAAGGGAAGACCGCTTGTTGGCGCAGCAGTGGGAGTAAAGGGCGACTTTATGGAAAGGGCAGAGGCACTCCTCGAAGCTGATGCTGACGTAATTGTAGTTGATATTGCACACGGTCACAGCGAAAACGCAATCAACACCGTACGAAACATCAAAAAGGCATTTCCAAGCTGTGAGCTGATTGCAGGAAATGTTGCAACGGCAAGGGGCGCAGAAGACCTCATCAATGCAGGAGTGGATGCAGTCAAAGTTGGTGTTGGATCGGGCTCTATCTGTATCACGCGTGTAATCACGGGATCCGGGGTACCACAGCTTACTGCAGTATATGACTGCGCACAGGTTGGGAAAAAGCACGGCATTCCAATAATTTCAGATGGTGGAACAAGAACCTCCGGTGATGTGACAAAGGCACTTGCGGCTGGTGCTTCGACAGTAATGATTGGAAGCCTATTTGGCGGAACAGATGAGAGCCCAGGTTCGTATGTTATGAAAAACGGAAAAAGATACAAAATCTACAGAGGCATGGCATCATTTTACGCCTCCCTTGGAAGAAAATCAAAGGAGACTGGCACAGCTGCAATAAATGAGGACCTAAATGACTATGTGGCAGAAGGCGTTGAGGCGATGGTTCCATACAAGGGGTCTGTTGCCGACATCATAAAACAACTTTCAGGTGGTGTCCGTTCAGGTCTCAGCTACTGCGGCGCACATACCATACCACAAATGCAAGAAAACGCGGAATTTATCAAAATGTCGCGTGCAGGATTTGCCGAAAGCCAGCCTCATGATGTTGACTTGATGTAATCTTTTGATATTTGCGAATTAACATCTAGCTACCTCAAGTTTTTTATTGTGTGTATCAATCTAATTTTTTGTGCTTACTAGAACAACCGGAATAGGAATTGGTGTTGGGGCAGCAATCATCGCAATTGGTGCATATGCACTGATAACATCGCTTGGACTCCAGACGGTAACAACAGATGAAACGATTGGGGTGGGCAAGTCAACTACCTATCAGTTTTTGGCGCCAAAAAGCTCGCACCAAAACTTCAAAGTAACTGGGGAAAGCTTTCATGTCAAGCTAGAAACGCCAGCTGACGGAATACAAGAGGACGAGGACTTTAAAAAAGAGATCTCCTTTGACTGGTACGTTTTGCAGGAAGGCACAAACAGAATCGAAATCCAAAACACCGGCCAGTCTGAGCTTCAAATTGTCGGAACCTTTGAAAGAAACACAGATCCTATACTGTTTACATATCATTTCATGGTCATAACGGCAGGCGTTGTAATAATTGGATTTAGTGCAGGCTTTAGTGTCCGCAAGCCAAAGGGCTTCTAAACTAGTTTTGCCTTCTTGTAGGAACCAAGTACTTTTAGAAACAATGACTGCTTGTTAATCTTGGAGAGAAGTTCTTTGATTTTTGGTTCATCCTGTGTTCCGTCAAAATCGACGTAAAAGTTGTATTCCCAAGGAGTACTCTTGTTTGGTCTTGACTCTATCTTTGTTAGATTGATTTTAGATTCGTTGAACTCTTTTAGGATATTAAAGAGTGCACCTGCCTCGTGCTTTACTGAGAAAATGATGGATGTCTTGTCACCGTCGGCTGATTTTTTCTTTGAGAGCACCAAGAATCTGGTATAGTTGTTATTGTTGTCCTCAATTCCTTCTGCAATTACAGGTACACCATAAATCTCTGAGGCCTTTTTGCTTGCGATGCAGCTGATGTTTTTTTTGTTTAATTCCTTTATTATTTTAACACTGCCTGCAGTATCGTACGCTGGAACTGTCTTTAGCTTGTATTTTTGAATGAATTTTCTACACTGGCCTAGCGCTTGTGGATGAGAGTAAACGGTGTCAATGTTTTCTAATTTGTCAAAGCCGATAAGACAATGCCTTACTCTGTAGTAAATCTCGCCCACCACTGTGAGGCTGGTGGACAACAGAAGGTCATAGCTTTCCCCGACGCTTCCTTCCAACGAGTTTTCCACTGGAACCACTGAATATTGGGTTCTGTCGTTTTCTGTAGAATCAATCACTTCAGCAAAGGTAGGGAGTGGAATGGTTTCTATTTTCTGAGTAAAAAATGAAACGGCGGCATCTTCACTGTACGCACCTCGTTCTCCTTGGAACGAAACTTTGTCCATGTCAGTCTCTCAGTTTTATGAAATCGGCCTTTTCGTAATTAACTGATATCTTTCGGTCCTCAATAAAACCACAGTTGGGACACTTGACTCTGTCTCGCATAGGAACAACATTTCCTGCACAAACATTGCATTTTGTAAAAAGCACGCCTAGCTCGGGCTCACTAACCGTGGCATGAATGGCCCCATTGAGATGTGATTCGATCTTTAATGCGATAACATCATTTACTCTTGCAACGATGCGCCTTTTTTCGGCATTTTGACAAATACACTCCACTCCTGCAGAATTTGGCTTTCCATTGATGTATTGGATCGATACTGCAATCATTGAGGGCAAAACCGCAGCAACGGTTCCAATCACAATGTCGCCTTTTTTTGGTATGGAAAGCTGTTTACCGCTTTCAACTTGGGCAATCTTGTTTTTCTTATCTACGTTAGCAATGCCGGCAGTAGAAGACCTTATCATATTTCCATCATCAAATGTGTTGGCGCCTGCCTCCATTTCCTCAATAAAGCCAAGCGTCTCGCCAGGCAATACAAAATCATCCATACTAGTTTTCCCAGTCGTTAATTATTATTCCTTTAGAGGAATCAGATTTCGGAATCACAAACGGCGAGGTCTTTGAGAATGTCTCTTCCGTCCTCATCTACAATTGACGGTGCAACAAGACAGATCTTGCCATTTTTCCGCTTGCAGTAAACCTCGGACTCGTTGTTGTCTTTATCGCGCGCCCAAAAAGAATGTGTCTGAGAAAAGTTGGGGCTCTGTCCACTTTTTTCGTAAATCTCTTCTGCAGTCCAGACCTGGTCACGTACAACGGAGCTGCTCCCAAGCCTCACTCCCTTAATTGCCACAATGTCGCCTTCCTCGTCTCTTATAACACAACTAACATGAATCCTAGCCTTGGGATATCGAATAAAGTTCTTTTTTGTATGTGAGAAATTGTTTTTGCGCGCCATTTATATCAAATTACAATGGAGAAAAATTAGTCTTTGAATTCAAATTACTTCCTTATCACTGAACCATCTTCTAATGTGCAATATTAACATTTTTGTTTTCGGTATGATCAAAGCCAGTGCGGTATCTGCAAATATCCCTCGATGTTTTCGTTTCGCAAAATTCGAAGAAGCGCATGTGCCTGAGGAGTGGACAAGACAGGCTTGTCAAATTGATTGTCAGTCGAAATTCTTGGGCAAGCCACCTGGATGAATGCATCAATTCCCTTGAGGTTGCATAGCCTTTCGTTTGTAATGTCAGTTAGGGCAAAAAGCTGAACGGTTTTTCCTTCCTTTTCTAATTCACGTTTGAATTTTAGTGCAGTGGTCTTTGAGATCTGGCCTTCCTTTAAACCAACTATGATTCCAAATGTTTTTGCTTCGGCTGCCTTGTAGATTGCCAGAGTTGCCTTTCGTTGAAGCTTTTGTGCAAACTCGGTTACCTCTCTTACCTCGTTAAAGTAAGGATCTAGAACAAACGTCGGCTTGTTGGTAGCTAGGGCAAGGCCTGCCGCATGAAAGTTGCTCTGGCCCATGAAGACATTTGCATCAACTTGGTCTTTCACCTCAAGAGCTGGATAAAACTCACAGCCAAACACTTGTCCATCGTTTAGCTGACCCTTACCCTTTCCTATCTTTACTTGAACGCCATTTTCTTGGAGGATTTTTTGCACTTGCTCAATTTGATTGAGGTGTTGGCTATCGGTAACAAGTGAGATTGTTTTTCCCTTTAACAACTCTGCAGATTTTCTCGCTATCGTATCAAAAGAAATGTCATCAAATGCATCAATTAAGACAACATTGTCATCAAAAATCTGCATGCTGATCGTGTGACCGATGTTAAATAGAATTTCTGCTGAAAGAACTTTGGCGCCATTTGCATTAATGTCACATGAACCCCACGTCGTATCCGCAATCACATATGCTGGGATCCCAAATCGGTTCATTATTTTCATCGCAGTATCCTGTACCTTTGGCAGAATGCCATCAGGACCGTTTAAGGCCACAGAGACAGGTTTGCGTTCTTGTATTACTTTGAATATGGTTTGCTCATCTATTACTATCATTTGACAGCTAACACACTTTTGTTTTCCATTTAAATCAAGCTAAAGAAAATCACAAATGTACGATTAGGTTCTTGGCTAGTATGAAAAATACAACACTAAACATTGGCTTTGATGATACCGATTCGCCAAAAGGAATGTGCACTACATACCTTGCATACAAGCTGGTCGACTCACTCAAAAAAGATGGTGTCAAGTTTTTGGATTATCCAAGACTCATTAGGTTTAATCCTAATATTCCTTGGAAGACTCGTGGAAACGGAGCAGTTGCTCTAAAAATACAAACCAGCTCACCTGCCAAGATTAAAAAAAAGGTAATCCAATTCGTCACAAAATTTTCTGACCTAAAAAACGGCGCAAATCCAGGCGTCGTGTTCTTTGAAAATGACACAATTCCTGACGAGTTTACAAAATTCAGCCATGACGCACTCTGGAAACTAATTAGCCGAAAAGAGGCAAAAAAGTTCGTTTCTAAAAGAAATCTTGACTCGTTTTATCTTGGCAACGGCCAAGGGCTGGTGGGTGCAATTGGTGCAATAGGATACAAATTCAATGACCATACATTTGAGCTGCTAAGTTATAGAAAAAAATCACATTTTGGCAAAAAAAGAAACATCGATGCTTCAAGCGTAAAACAAATGCAAGAAAAAACATATCCTTTAACCTTTAACAGCTATGACATAAAAAAAAATCGTATCTTGTTTGCGCCACATGGGCCGGATCCAGTCTTTTTTGGAATCCGAGGTGAAAACACAGATTCTGTATTGTTAGCATCAAAACTAGTAAAAACACATGAGAAACCTTTGGGTCATATGATCTTCAAATCCAACCAAGGAACAGGGGATCACCTAAGAAACGAACTCAATGTGTCTTCTCTGAAACCATATCTTTCTGGAACCATAACCGGCACTGTATCAAGTGAGCCACAAATGCAAAAAGGAAAACACGTAATGTTTTCAATAGAAAAAGACGGTATTGAAGTAAACTGTGCAGTGTACAGACCAACAGGAATTACAAAGGCAGCTATGTGTCTAATGAAAGGTGATAAGGTTCGTGTCGGAGGTGGTATCAGAAAATCATCATCAAAACACGCAAGAACATTAAATGTAGAGTTTTTTGAAGTGTTCGAACTCCAGAAAAAAATGGTACTGGTTAACCCTTTATGTGGTAGATGTAATAAAAGGATGAAATCAAAAGGACGCAATCAAGGCTTTGAATGCGTCAAGTGCGGACAAAAATCACCACATAAAATAACAATACAAGTGCCAAGACAAATTAAAACACAAATGTACCTGCCAATAACATCAGCCCACAGGCACTTGACACGACCGCAACAACGAATTGGCATCGTAAATAAGCACAGAATCTTTGACGATAAAGCTCTTTGGTTTGATAGTTACAAAAATTGAAAACTAGCGGGGAGTAGATTTTCAGGAGTTTTTAGCTCCATTTGAACTACTGA
>CAZLSK010000065.1:0-7987 GCA_964562075.1 uncultured Candidatus Nitrosotenuis sp. | reverse complement strand
CAGAGTCGTTCGATTGTGCTTTTCATAGATGAGGTGAGTGGTTTTCCAGAAGCGTCTTTGTCCGCTTGTCCAATTATGGTCGCAAGGCCCATGTCGTGCATTGCCAACGAAGTAGGCGTTCCAGTCCTTGTCCTGTTTTCGCCTTCTTCTTTTGAAAATGATCTCCACTCTGGGCCTTCTTCCTCAACACGTTCGGTTGCGACAAATCCACAAGTGTTACAAAACATCTCTCCGGTACTTCCGTCTGTTAACATCGATCCCTTTGCGCAACGTGGGCATCGATCGCTGATTCTTGCCGTTTGTGTCATAAGGTGTATTCCATTTTTGGCTTCTCTATATAAACATTTAACAAAATTTATTTAGTATGGTGTATTTTTCGTGCCTAAAACGGTTTTGGGTGTTTGTGGAAAAATAAGCTGGTACAAGTGATAAAACAAGTGAAACAAAAGGTCGGATAAAAAAATTTGATTTTTGCAAGCTTGATGTGGTTGAGCTGGAAAATTTTTGGAGTTATCACTTGGTAAATTTTTTTGTAATTTGTTTTGCAAAAAATAGTTGGTAGAATTTTTTGCATTTTAAATTTTTTAAAAATTTTGTCGGAGAAAATCAAAAAACATTTTTTGGGAAAATTTTCAAAAAGTTTTCTATTAAAAATTTTGTTTGTCCCGATCGTCAACACGTTAATTTTTATCCCGCAAATTATCCAGAGCCAAAAAACGTAAACCTTAAATAGTATTTATATGAGGGTGTAGCTATAAAAATGGAAAAATGTCCATTATGTGGTGAAAGTGTCTCTACCCACCACGCGGTAGATGTACACATCAAAAAGATCCATCCCCAAAGCATTCTAGCGCAATAAACTAGGCCCGAGATGTTTTTTATTTTTCTTCATTCTTGCTAGGATATCCTCCGCGCTAGATTCTATCTTTTGGTGAAAATCATTTAACACCTTTTGATTTCAATAAACTAGCAAAAACCAACCGTGAATCACTTCCAAAAGTCATGGTCCAGACCGCCAACACCAGGCATTTCTGAGCGAATCAATAACGTCATAAAACCAAAGGGAGCACTTAAGCCAAGAATAGAACAGGCTGTAAGAAAGCTTCAGAACCAGATCTCAAAGCTTGACGGAATGCTTTCCAAACTAAAGCAAAGAGACGAAAAACTCTTCCAAAGAATCGTTGCAGCGACCCAAAAACACGATGTTCACACTAGCAAGGTTTTAGCAAACGAGCTGGCAGAGGTAAGAAAGGTCTCAAAGATGCTAGGAAATGTAAGAACAGCACTTGAACAAATCGAACTTAGACTAACAACATTCCACGACCTAGGAGACACAGTAGTCACAATAGCACCTACCATCGGCCTTATGAGAAGCCTCAAGGGTTCGCTTGGCAAGTTCATGCCAGAAGCAGACAGAGAGTTGGGCATGATGACAGAGATGCTAAATGGACTAATGATGGAGTCCTTCTCAGGCGACTCGGCATTTGGTATGGATCAGTCACTTAACGAGGAATCCGAAAAGATTCTCGAAGAGGCAGCTGCCGTTGCAGAGACATCTGTGGACGCCAAGTTCCCATCGATGCCTGTTAGCACCAAATCTGCCACATCAACAAGGTACTACTAAGTATCCTTTCCCCCTTTTTGATATCAAAAATCTAGATTTTACCTGTGTTTCAGGGCATGTTCCGCTAGGGATGCTATGCCTTTGGCCTTGATTCTTTGATGTTTTTGACCCTGTTTGCCTCGCTGTCTACTACGCTATCGATGTTGGCAAGCTTATTTCGCAGGTTGTTAATCAGCGTACCCACCTCGTCAGCTTCTCTTTCAACCTCTGCCCTCTTACTAGCCAGATCACGAATTCCGCGGTTTTCCTCGTCAATGTATTCGCTGACTTTGGCAAGTTTTTCTTTGAGGTTTTTGATGTCTACCGACTCGTCCTCTATTTCCTTTTCAAGCTTGGTTCGCTTGTCTTTGAGGTTTTTGATCATAAGGCCGACGTAATCGATTGCCTCCTCAAGCTTGGCACGCTTACTCATAAGTTCGCTTATGCCAATATCGGAACCCGATGTAGATGGTGGTTCGATTCTGGTCTGTTCCGCTATGTTTTCTGCCTTGGGCTCTGGTTTTTCCTCTTCCATAACACCAGCGTCTTCATGCGAGGTATCGCCTCGCTTAAATCTTTCAAACATTTTACCACGGATTCTTGTAACCTATAACAGAGCAAGCCCTAATAAAGATAAAGTCGATATGTCGTTTTTGAGAAAAATTTACTGCCAAAAACCATCATTTTTCTCCCCGCGCAAAAAATTGACAGTTTTTTTGGCGTTTCAGGGGTTGAAACACCTGTTCCGCCTTGTGTTCCGCTTTGAAGTTTCAAAATGTCCCTAATCAACACTGGCAGCCATTACTATGGCATGTCAAAACAACAATACCGGTCCGAAATGGGCATCATGGGAGACATCCTCAACGTCACCATGGAAGGAGGAAGACAAGGAACTATTGTCTCAGCAATATCCAGAAAAGCAAACCTTTCACACTACGCCGTGATCGAAAAGTGTGAAAAACTGTCAAGTGCGGGATTGGTACAATCCTTAAGAACCGACAAAAACCGCCTTTATATGATAACAGAAAAGGGTATTGAGTTTGTCCAAGAGTTCCGAAAGTTCCAGTCGATCCTAGATTCGCTCAATTTAAGGTACTGAAGATGAAAAATCAAGAAATGGTGCTCTGTAGCCTACAGGAGGTTCCTAATGTAGAGGGAATGATTTTTGTAAGGATTACAGATATCCTCATTAGAATGGTAAAAGCGCCACTCCTAGCGATAGGTATTGTTCTAGCCGTGTTATTGCCTGCCCAACACTCCTTGGGGCAGCTTCGTACAATTGATTTTACCGTTTATCCTGATGGCACGACCCATGTTTCTCAGGAGGCAGAAGCAGACGTCGAAGAGCCTGAGCTTTTGGTTCCACTCTTTGGAACTACAATTGATAATTTTGTCGCACAAGACGAAAACGGTTTGTTACTGTCATATGAGCTTAAAGAAAACCAGGTCTCAATACAGACGTTTGGTGCAACCAATGTCTCCATTGATTATGACACATTTGATCTTGTCTCAAAACAAGGCAAGATCTGGACATTTGAGATCGATTCCCCAGTTGATTATACTATCACAATGCCTGCAGACACCGTAATTGTAGGAATGACAAACTTTCCAAATTTGGTTGAGACTGTTGATAGCAGACCGCGCCTATCGCTTCAAAGTGGAGAAAACCAGATCGATTACTTTTTTGGAGTATCGGGGCCTGCACAATCGGCCTCAAGTGCCATTGAAAAATCAGGAACCCTAATTAAGCAAATCAACGACTCTGGCATCAAAACACCGCTGGCGACTGCAAAACTCGAAGAGGCAAGAATTTCTTTTGAGAATAGAAATTATGGAGATGCAGAACAGCTAGCACTTGAAGCACAACAGCTGGCATTACAGGAACAACGGTCTGCAATTCAAAACAGCACCTCAAAGGATCCAATCTCTTCATTTAGCTCCAACTTAGTTGGAATTGCCACATCTATTGCCGCAATAGGTGGCGCAATTACTACGATAACACTGATCATCAAAAGAACAAAAAGCGCAGTCAAAAAGACAATCGAACCTCTCCTTGAAAAAGAAGAGGGCCTGGAAGGCGAGGAAACAAGCCAGCAGATGCGAGAAGACGACAAACAGCTAGTCTCGTTTTTGGAACAAAACGGAGGCCAAGCATTCGAAAAAGACCTGCGAAAACGATTCCTTTTACCACGCACTACAATGTGGCGTGCAGTCAAGAGGCTTGAGAGACAAGGTATTATTGAGATTGAAAAAAAGGACTTTCAGAACTTGGTCAAGCTAAGAAAAAGGGAGGAGGGGGTATGAAGCAGATTCTGTCCTTTGTGTTAATTGCACTCGTTGCGTCCATGATAATCGGCCTTCCAACATCATTTGCCGATTCCAAGCTGGATTCGCTAGTCAACATCGCAACCAAGGCAAGAGCGCAAGTCAAGTTCCAGCTGGAAAGATCCCAAAACGTCTCAGATGAGACCAAGGCACTCTTTGAGCAGGGCAGCCAACAGACAGACCTGTTAATCTCAGCAGTGGAACAAGGAAAGGTAACAGAAGCAAAGCAATACTTTTTGTCTATAATGAAGATATTCAAACAGGTAACAGTTGAGTTAGCTGGCCCACCACAAGATGTATCACTAAAAGCAACACCTGTAGCACCATCGATGCCGGTACCCCAGATTAATTACAAAAACGATATCGATAGAACCGAAAAATATGTCAGTATGCTCAAAAATCTTGCTGCAAAAAACAACTTTGCAATTGACTTTGGAAGAATTGACGGACTGATAAAGGAGGCAAAATCAAGCCTTGCAAATAACGATATTTCCTCTGTTGAGAAAATATATGGCGAACTCAAGGCTGCACTGGCCGATATCCAAAATGCCATAAGGCAGCAAACCGAAGAGCAACAAAATAACAGGGCAAGATCGTTTGCAAATGGATACATTGTAAAAATAGATGCCACACTTGGGCAAGCAAAAGAACTTGGTCTCTCAGAGGATGCGGTTGCAAGACTGATTCAGGCAAAAGAAGAGATCTCCTCAATCAATGATCCGAATCAGATAATCATCAAAATCAGAGAGGTAGATTCGGTAATCAAGGAAATCGAGATCAACATCCAATCAAAGAAGGCTCAGGTCAGCACTCAAGCAGAGGAACCAAGAGTGAAATCTGAAAAGACAGCAACAGAGCCAAAACAAGAAAAGCAAAAAGAGGATGTGAAGGCACAAAGAAACCAAGCTGAGGTAGAAAGGCTTGAGGCAAGACTGGCAAATATCAAACCATATGTAGATGAAAACATCGACGCCAAGTTTGAGAGAGCAAACTCACTTCTCTCCAAGTTGAAAACCGAGGAGATGAGCACGCCAGATTACCTGAAAACATTAAGGATGGCTGATCTGCTGATTAACAGCATGGAGCGGTATGTGGAATCACTGCAGAACCAAGATCGAAATAACCCTGACAATTCTGCAAACTCGGGGGTAGAGCAGGAAATCAAAATCAGACCCTCTGAGAAGGAAAAACAGAAACCTGATCGAGGAAACTAGAACGGATAAAACTTCATATACATTTTACAAATCAGCAAAATTACATGGCTTCTAAACAGATCTGGGCAGGCGTAGGAATTCCGATGATAGTTGTGGGAGCATTGATGGCATTTTTGTGGGCTCCAACAAATGCCGAGTTCTTTGAAACAATCGAATTCGTAGGAGGCCTAATTGGCATCTTGGGTGTAATCTTTTTCTTTGCAGGCTTGCTTTACGCAAAAGAACCCGTCATTTCATAAAATCCAAATAACGAACAAGGCAAGATCGTCTACTTGAAAGTCAGACTCTTTGAAATATTCACCTCACTTGAGGGAGAAGGAATCCTGTATGGCACAAAGACATTATTTGTAAGACTTGCGGGATGTCCCTTTACATGTTTTTACTGTGATAGCACAGAAGCATTACCACTTGATTCGGGTCAAGAGTATGAGCTTGCAGAGGCATGTACCCTAATTGAGAAACATCTCAGGGATCAGACATACAAGGTCAACTTTACGGGAGGCGAGCCGCTAATTCAAGCCGAGGCAGTAGCAGAGCTTGCTAAATTTGTGCAATCAAAAAACATTCCGACATATCTAGAGTCATCATGTTTTGACTCTAAGAAATTTTCACTTGTTCTACCATACATAGATTATATCAAAATCGAGCTCAAAACTAAAGACTCTGAGTTTGTTGATGAAAAACATTATTCGACGCTCTTAGAAAACGCCTTACAATGCCTTTTGCTTGCAATAAAATCAAAGAGATCAACTTACATCAAAATAGTGGTAAGCTCAAGGACAGAGCAAAAATCCTTTGAGGAACTGATAGCAAAAATCTTCAAAATAGCTAGCCCTAAGGATCTTAAGGGTTTTATAATACAGCCGACCTACGGAATAGCAGAACCAAATTTGCAACAGCTTTTCGGCTTTTATGATGTTGTCTATCCATATTATAACGAGGTGCGTGTAGTACCACAACTTCACAAACTCATAGGGGCGCCATAATGAACAAGGAACGAGTAAAAAAACTGGTCCGTGAGCTAATCATCGAAATAGGTGAAGACCCAACACGTGAGGGTTTGCGGGGAACGCCAGACAGAATTGCAGACATGTACGAGGAGATCTTTTCTGGATACGATTCTGACTCGGAGCTCTCCGTACAGTTTTGCGAAGACTCTGACGCAGTAATAGTAAGGGACATCAACTTTTATTCAATGTGCGAGCACCACATGCTTCCATTCTTTGGCAAAATCAGTATAGCGTATCTACCCAACGGCAGGGTCTTTGGATTATCAAAACTTGTGCGCCTAGTTGAAAAACACGCAAAGCGCCTCCAGATTCAGGAACGAATGACAAAGAACATTGCAGACGAGCTGTACTCACAAGGAGTAAAAGGTGTTGTAGTACTCTCAGAAGCTGAGCATCTTTGCATGAAGATGCGAGGCGTCAAAAACAATGCCACGATGGCTTCAACTGCATACAGAGGAATCTATGAAAGAAAGGAAAACCGTGAAGACATCGTCGCGATCATACGCAACAAGTCATCAATTCTCTGAAAAAATTAAATAATCAAACAAGGAGGTAGCTTTTCGTGGGAGTTCACAACAACGTCCATATTCCTAGGGAATCGTGGCCATACTGGACTTGGCTTGCTATAGAGTTTTTCATAGTAATGGCTATTGCTGCACTAGTCTCGCGTGAAATTGTTACAAGCCAGTTTTCAAACTTTGATACGGCGATGCAAAACTGGCTATTCTTTGGAATAATTGGTGTAATTTACGCCGGCTGGTACATTGGCATACGATATTTGATTCTCAAAAAGAAAGTCTTAGAAACTCGGTACTAGATACTTTGTTTTGTCTTTGATTCCGGCCTCCAAAAAGGCAAGTTTTCTATTGTTGCAGGATTCGCATCTTCCACAGTGAACCTTTGTGTTGGAGTAACAGCTCCACGTCTTGAAGATATCATCGCCGAACCTTTTATAGCCGACCTTGATTAGAGAGCTTTTTGAAAGGCCTGCCAAATAAGGAGACCAAATCTGTATTTTTTTTCGAAGACCTAACCTTATTCCGTCCAGCTCGCCCTCGTTCAAGGCAGACTCTAGCTTTTTAGAAAATTTTGGCCTACAGTCAGGATATTTGATGTCATCGGTGTGGGCTCCATATGCAACCAAGGAAGCATTGAGCGAAAAGGACCATGCACTTGCGATGCTCAAAAAGACGGCGTTTCGTATTGGTGCAACTATAGAATAATCAAATCTTGAAGGAATCTTCTTTTCTCTATTGGTTAGGACATTGCTTTGACCATACAAATTTTTCATAAAATCGATTCTGACAATTTTGTGATCTTTGAGTCGCAACATTTTGCCTACATCTTTTGCTGCCCTTAGTTCCCTTGATGCACGTTGACCATAAGAAAACGTAATACCGTAAAGATCATATTTTGAGCCAAGATGTGCGCCAAGACATAAAGAGTCAAGACCACCACTGAGAATAACGACTGCTTTTTTCTTCATTTTCAAATCTTGCTATCTGAGTGTTGCTCCCTGAGCTGGCCTACAAATCACAACGGTGCAATCCGTCTTTGCGGATGCAAACCCTTTCTTCATTGCCTTTGCAATTTTTACAAGGTCGGATCTTTTTGTACCAAATGCAATCACCGATGGACCAGCACCGCTTATTGTGACCCCAAGGGCGCCTGCTCTAAGTGCATTTTTCTTGACTACTAAAAATCCTGGAATCAGGTGTTGTCTTGCAGGCTCGACAATTATGTCTTTAACTGATCTGCCTATCAGATCTGCATCGCCCTTTACAAATCCTGCAACAATAGCTGATGCATTTGAGAGATTCACAACAGAGTCTTTA
>CAZLSK010000064.1:0-8232 GCA_964562075.1 uncultured Candidatus Nitrosotenuis sp. | reverse complement strand
CACATGCCACTTATGCCAGTCAAGATAAACACCGCCGCCTCGATTGATTTTTGCATTCCATTAATTGAGGCCCTTGTGTTTTCGATGCACAATGGCAAATTCACAGGACCATTTGATGGCTTTTCTACACCTGACTGGGATTATGTCAGAGCGGTTGCAACAAAAAAAGCCCTTGCAATGAGAAGCCAGGGATTCATCCACCCCGCCACACTAGTTCCAGCAGAACTTGAATATGCAGAAGGATATAGGGCAGTAATTGAGGGGCTACACAAAAAAATGAAACCACTTGAAGCCAAGAAAACAACGAGTGGCAAGAAGTACGAAGATCCTGACTAGACAATTCCAAATTGAACAGCAATAGAGTTAAGTGTAAGAATTGGAGATTTCTCGTATGAAACTCAGTTTCGGTGAGTATATTCGATCCGTATTATTAGGAATTGGTGTAGTATCCCTTTCCAATGTCGTTTTGACAGTGTTTGGACAGACAATACCTAATGCTGTAACTGGCTTTTTTAGAGAGGTCGGAGGGATTTTGATACTTGTTGTAGTCTTTGTGTTTGCATTTACATGGTTTTTGAGGGCAAGACCCCACAACAGACCAAAAAAATACTCTGTGATCATCTTTGATGTATTTGGCAACCAGACAGAAATAGATGGCTTGCGTACTGACTTTAGAAACCACGACGTTGCGTGGAGCTATATGAGACAGTACAAAAACGAATACCCGACGCACAACTTTGCGATGGTTGCAGACGGCCCAAACTCTACCAAAAAAACAATTTTCAGATATATCTAAAGCCAAAAATCCTAAATATCAAACAGAATCAACCCAAGCAAATTGCCACTAGACCCCATTCAGGAAAAAAATCTAACAGAGATTATCAACTATGCGTTAGAGTACCCAAGTATGGTTCTGTCGTCTACC
Source organism: uncultured Candidatus Nitrosotenuis sp. (assembly GCA_964562075.1). Lineage (GTDB taxonomy): Archaea > Thermoproteota > Nitrososphaeria > Nitrososphaerales > Nitrosopumilaceae > Nitrosotenuis. Next base: position 7,307 of record CAZLSK010000064.1, on the reverse strand, counting down.
AAAAGCAACCAGCTTTTGGCCACATCGCAGATGGATTTTTCGTATGGGTTGTATGTTGGATATATTGCTGGGTTGTTCTTTGATAGATTCCTTGAGGAAAACAAGAGGTTTCTTAGTGAGGAAGAGCTTGGAGACTTTTACTCAAAGCTGGCAGCTCGAAATTCAGAAATTATGTTAAAGATTAAGACCCACCTCAAGACAAAATAGAACAGCTCTAGACGACTCGCTTTTATTTTAGAGCGGATAAACACCAGTGTGAAGTTTTCTTTAATTGCAGAAACCTTTGAAAAGATGGAGGCGACAACAAAACGACTAGAGCTCACACAGTACCTTGTGGATTTGTTCAAGCAGACGCCACCAGAAATTGTGGCAAAGATAGTCTATCTCATTCAGGGAAAAATACGGCCCGACTTTGAGGGAATAGAGCTTGGCGTTGCAGAAAAGCTTGCTATCCGAGCAATATCAAAGTCTGCTGGGATTCCAATTAAAAAAATAACCACAGTATACGCAGAGGATGGAGATCTTGGCCGCACGGCTGCAAAGATGATGGAGCAAAAAACACAGACTACGTTTTTAAAACAAGACATTACTGCTGAACGAGTCTACGAGACACTTTACAAGATTGCCAGACTTGAGGGGGCCCGCTCGCAAGACATGAAGATGAAATACATCTCCAGTCTTCTAAATGATGCAACACCACAGGAGGCAAAGTTCATTCTCAAAATATTGATGGGAACCTTGCGTCTTGGAATCGCAGACAACACCGTAATGGATGCCCTTGCAGTAGCGTACACCGGCTCTAAAGAAAACAGAGAGAAGCTTGAGGCTGCCTACAATGTATCTTCAGACCTTGGCAGGGTTGCAGAATCGATTGCAAACAATAAACTTGCAGGGCTGGAAGATTTTCATGTCAGACTGTTTAGTCCAATTCGTCCAATGCTTGCAGAGCGAGTAAAAAGCGAATCGGAAGCAATTGAAAAGCTTGGAAAAGAATTTGCCGCAGAATACAAACTTGATGGCGAGCGAGTCCAGATACATCTGAGTGGGGACAAGATAGTTTTGTTTTCAAGAAGACTTGAGAACATCACAAATTATTATCCAGATATTATTGAAAAGATACCAAAGGCGCTAAAGACAACAGATGTGATTTTGGAGGCCGAGGCTGTTGCAATAAATGAGAATACTGGCGAGTTTTTGCCATTTCAGGAGCTTATGCACAGAAGAAGAAAATACGACATTGCAAAGATCGTCGAACAATATCCCATAACTGTCAATTTGTTTGACATAATGTACCTAAATGGAAAGGAGCTGCTCAATTCAACATATGAACAAAGAAGGAAAAAACTAGAAGAGATCACAATAGAAAATGAGTTTGTAAAGATCACCCAAAAGACCATCATTAGATCCGAAAACGAAGTCGAGGACTTTCTTGAAAATGCAATAAATGCAGGGTGTGAGGGACTGATGCTCAAGGTCCTTGATGCACCATACCGGGCGGGGGCTCGTGGAAGCAATTGGCTAAAGCTAAAACGAGAGTATCGAAACGAGCTTGGAGACAGCCTTGACCTAGTAGTAATTGGAGCGTTTTTTGGCAGAGGCAGGCGCACTGGCAAATACGGTACGCTTTTGCTTGCCACCTATAATCAAGAAAGGGACACGTTTGATAGCATCTGCAAGGTTGGCACTGGCTTTACCGATGAGAGTCTTGATCAATTTTACCAGATTCTCTCAAACAAGGTAACACTGAAAAAAAATCCAAGAATCGATAGCGGTATGGAAGCAGACGTTTGGTTTGAGCCCGAGCTGGTAATCGAAATTGTTGCATCAGAAATTACACTCAGTCCAGTTCACACAACAGCAAGGGATGCAATTAGAAAAGGAAGTGGTCTGGCACTAAGATTTCCCAAGTTCACCGGAAAGATACGGACCGAAAAGGCACCAGAGGATGCCTCAACTGACCAGGAGGTAATCACGCTGTACAGGAATCAGAAAAAAGTAACACAAGAAGTGGCAGGCGTCTAGCGTGAACGTTAATTAAGACCTTGCCAAGTTATACAAAAGGATGTATAGCGGAGAGCTAGAGGTTCAAGCAAAACGAAAAGCGATTGCAGTTTTACAAGACGAGATAAACAGAATCCTCAACGCTGCAAGAGAACTTGCAACACTTCCTGCCCTGGTAATGAAAAAAGACAAGGCAGGAATCAAAGCTGTAAATGAGCAGATCTCAAGCATCGAAGACGAAGTCGAAAACCTACGAAGAAAGATCACACGCGAGGTTGCAGATGTTGGAGGTCTGATAATGAATAGAGAGAATCTGTTAAACACTGCGTACACCATGGATGAGATTGCAGGATATATCACAGGAATTGCTTTCAAGCTTTCAAACATCAAGCCATCCACATTAAAGGGAGCAAAGCTTGATGCAGACATTTCTGCACTCATTGAATTGCTAGTAGACGAAGTCTACAAGCTAAACGAGATAGTGCGTGGGTTGAACACAAACACTGCAAATGCTATTGAGCTTGCCCAAGAGACCCAGAAAATTGAGCGCGAAATCGACATCAAATACCGACAGGCAGTCATCAAGGCACTAGATGAGATTAGCAACACAAAAGAGCTGATGCTAGTCAAAGACGTCATACAGGGAATTGAAGAGATGGCAGACAGATGTCAGCAGGTATCTGATTCGTTCATACTTTTGGCACTCAGCCTTTAAACCACATCATTATTTTTACCACCATCAATGCAAATCATTTTTAACGATACTCAAAAGACAATAGCATGCAAGGAGAGCTTGTAGAAAACAGAATAATTGTGTGGAACACAGAGGATGCAAAGAGTCTCTTTTCCGAATCATATTATGGCAAACCCATTGGGATAGCAAAACCAAAACCAGAAGAGATCAACGTTCCACTAATTTTGGATTTGATTGAAGGGTATTATCTGCAGGAAAAAAACGCAATCACAATCATCAAGTCAAAAAAAAAGGTAACAAAACAACAAATGCTAAAGATCTGCAGGGACGAGTACCACAACTTTGACAAAAAATATCTTGTTTACAAGGACTTTAGGGAAAAAAAATACATTGTAAACCCCGGCATAAAATTCGGGTGTGACTTTGCTGTTTATCAGAGGGGACCAGGAATTGATCACGCCCCATACTTGGTCCAAGTGTACAACAAAGGAGACGTGCTGTCATCGACTGGTGTGGTGCTTGCAGGAAGACTTGCAACAAGTGTAAAAAAGAACTTTATTTTGGCAATACCGCACGGCGAGAAGGTAAACTATCTGGCACTTGATTGGTGGAAGGCCTAGATTTTTCTTACATGTTCTGCAATTTTGTTGTAAATTGCATACATGTCTTTTGTAATTTTAAAGTCGTGTTCATTTTTCCATTTGCTGTAGATTCTGATTTCTTTTATGGCGGGATCAACAAAGATTGTGGCGTCTTTGACGGACTGTTTTGCGATGAGCTCATTTAGCTCTGTGTCCTTGCTCAGCTCAGCAGCAAGAAGCCCTCCATTCCAGCTTACCGATTTGATTTTTTTTGCTCCAAAATGGCCCTCTGTTTTCAGTATGGTTCTTGCGACGTATTTTGCTGGGTGAGTAGCATCAAGTTTTACGATAAATTGTGCCTGAAATCTGTCCTGAGCACCCCAATGAGAAATTGTCGCGTCCTGCATGCCATTTACCCCTTTTGGATTATCTGAATAACATCGATGTTAGAGTCCTTTAGCTCAACGCATCCCCTGTTTGTTATCATTCTGGTGGTCTGTGAAAAGTTTCTTCCATAGTAATCCTTGGCTTTTTCAACCGAGTCGGTTCCAACTTCTTTTGGGGTTGACTCGACTCCTAGTTCTTTTAGCATGTGTGATATTTTTTGTGGCCATGTTTCATAAACAAAGGTGTCAGACTCGGCGTCATGCATATTTTTTGATGATTTTGCACCCACAAATAAAGTTTTGAGGTAGGAAAGAACCTCTCAAATACCATATAAAATGAATCATGTACTAGGGTAAAAAAAGAAAAAAGAAGTTATTTTGTTGACCAGCCTTTGGCTGAGTCAAATGCCTTGGCATCTGTGAACAGCAGGAATGTAAACGTTGGAGGTTGTGTTGGGTTGTCTACAGGCCAGACGGTGGACTGGCATTGGTTCTTTTACATCAACACCCCATTCTGCTAGATCTGCATATGTAACTGGTGATGCGTTTGCAAGCGATGCATCGTCAGCAAGTGGAGTAAAGCTTTGTGCCTGCTCTGATGTTAGAGGACCGATGTCGCCAGGAAGCTTGACACCGTTTGGGATGTTTACTACAAACAAAGCAACCACAGTATTTGTTGCTGGGTTTAGCTGCATGTCTTTAAAGTACGACTTTTCATCAATTACTTTGCCAACCATCAGATGTGTGAACACTTTTTCTGCCACAAGCTTGTTGCCGTCTGTTAGGTCATAGATATTTACGTGACCGTACAATGTGACCTTGTTCATAAACATTGGAACGTCTGCTCTGTCTATCATTGAATGTCATGCTGTATCTGATCAAATGCGACGCCTTTTCCTGCTACTAAAAAGTCAGGAATTCTCGTAGGCATTGGCGTAAGATCCTTCGAGTCATTGTTCCAGTTTGTGTCCTGCAAGACGATTCTGTATTTGTGACCCTTTATCTGGTGGTCTCCATATGTGATTGGTGCCACATAGTCTACCCAGAACTTGTTTTCCTTTTCTCCGCCTTCCTTAAAGACACCTCTGAAGGCAGCACCATCTACACTGACTCCACAACTGATGTTGTCTGCGCAGCTAAAGACGTCGTTAAAGAATGGAAATATTCCCTCTGGACCAAACACGTTTGTCTTGCCTGCAACTGGCTCGTAAAGTGCGTTGCTTGCCATCACACGTACGTATGGCTTTTCTGTTCCTGCTGCCTCTGCATCATAGTATCCATCCAGTGCAAGTATTGGCACGAGGATGGCAACCAGTGATGTAAATGCAATTGTTGCCAAGATTTGCGGTTTTGTCTTGTGCGTATTCATTAGGTGCCATTTTGCTTTGAGAATAAAGGATTTTTTCCCAACTCACACCCAAATCTTTCCCAAATTCGGGCGAACTTTATTGTCTGCATAGGATCGAGTTTTGTTGTGATACTTGAGGGTGTTTTGGTCGAATCTATACTTGGCAGGATCTGCCATCAAAGATATTATAGACTCTGCCTCACCATACCTGTTTGCAATAAACACGGCCCAGTCAGTTGGTCTTGCAATATTGCTTTGGATTACAAGGCGATGATATAGGTAAAATCATAAAAATTCTGGTTTGCGGGATCATTGAACTTCCAATTTCTAATAGAACCATCGAATTAAATACTACAACACTAATGCCAATTTCATGTTAAAGTTTCAGGGCAAGGTTGTTTTGGTTACCGGAAGCGGAACCGGTATTGGTCAAACGATTTCCAAGCTTTTTGCCGAAAACGGGGCAAGCGTAATCATTTTGGGTAGGCGAAAAGAGCCTCTTGAGGAAACAAAAAAGGTTCTTGAAGATATAATCAACAGGGTAAAAAGCAATGCCAAAGTTTGGCTCTTTTCTGGCGTAGATGTCAGCGACGAAGATGGCGTCTCACAAATGTTTGATTCACTCAAGCGATCAAATGTCAGCGTTGACATCGTAGTAAACAATGCCGGAGTTTCTGGTCCAGTTACATGTTTTGCAAATGCGCCGTTAAGTGATTTCAAAGACGCAGTGGCAATCCATCTTACGGGTACTTTTTGGACCTCGGTTCAGGCACTAAAGGTAATGAAGGCTGGTGCAAAAATAATAACGATTTCCACATTCTTTACCGAGGAACGGCCCTATGAGCAGCGACCATACAGATTCCGCAGCCCCTACACTGCAGCCCAGGGTGCAAAAAACAGGCTTGCGGAGGCAATGTCTTGGGAGCTGACAGAAAAAGGAATTGTGTCAATTGCAACAAACCCAGGTCCAGTTCACTCTGACCGAATTTACAAAACTGTCTATCCTAAAGCAGCCGCAGAGTTTTTGCGCGTAAGCGGATTTGAGGACCTAACTCCTGCTGAAGTCGAGGCTGCAAACAAAGAGATCATTGGATTGCTTGGAGAAAGCGAGCAAACAGTAAAGGATGGAATTGCAAAGGCTGCATCAATTATTGCAAAAATGAAAAATGCAGACACAGAAAAAACCTCTCAGACACTACGCAGACTCTTATCAAAAATACAAGAGATTGCCGAAAAGGTCCAAAAAAACACGTCATTTATGATTGCTGACAGGCAGTTTCTGTCCCAGATGCAGGTTGCTCAGACAGTAATGACACTTGCAGACGACGAGATTGCAAAAATACTAAATGGCAAAGTAATTCCTGGCGACAGGGTGTTTTATCCTGTCAAGCCGCACATTGCATCTGCTACACCACCTGTTGGGCAGCCAAGCTTTGCGTCACAGGTTGTTGTCTTGGCAATAGATGCGACAGAAAAATCAGATTCAGAGCGGGCAATGTTTCTTGCAGAACACATTGAAAAAAATGGCGGCAAGGCAGTTTGCCTTGTTTCAGAATCGACCCAAAAGGAACTCAAAGATGCAATCAGCTCAAAATTCCACACACATGTTGTAGATCTGTCCAAGCCCGAGGATGTACAAAGATGGCTAAATGCTGCAAAAAACATGGGTAAATTCTCAACCCTTGTCTACCTTACAGGCAAGGTTCCAGCTAATCTAAAGATTTTAGAGCTGACAAGAAAAGAGTGGGATGATCTAGTTAACAAGTTCGTCAACACGCCTGCCACCGTAATCCAGTCGGCTCTGGAATTATTTGTGCCAGGGGGTAGAAAAGACCCACGTCTTTACAAAAATGCCACGGCAACCATAATGGTAATTGGACCTGACACGCCGACTGGTGCCAAGATAACAGGTGCGGACAGGGCACGAGTGGATGTCTTCAGGGGTGCACTCAGGCCATTTACAACCACAGTCAATCAGGAGCTTAGTGATGTGCTAAAATCCAAGGTTCGATCGTTTCTTGTTTTGCCAGGAACTATCGACGGTAAAGAGTCCGATAATTCCAAAATCGCCGAAGCCCTGAACTACTTTGTGACAGATTCTTCAAGGGAATCTTCCGAAGTTACGTTTTATGTCGACGAGTCCAGAGAGTAATGAAAAAGTTTGCAGATCTCAAAGTAGGCGAGGAGTTTTTTTCTACCTGCACTTTTTCAAAAAAGGAACTAGAGACGTATCTGGCATTTTCAAGAATCAAAAACACAATCTTCTTACTGCATTGTTGTACGAAAATGTTCCTTTA
>CAZLSK010000063.1:0-8402 GCA_964562075.1 uncultured Candidatus Nitrosotenuis sp. | reverse complement strand
TTTTTGTCCCAAGCTAGCTCAGCCTGGTAGAGCTTCCGGCTGTAGTGGTTGGCTTTTGGCTAACCGAAATCAGCCTACTAGGCACACAGAAACCGGAGTGTCGAAGGTTCAACTCCTTCGCTTGGGATACAAATTTTTTCCAATTCTATAAAATTGCCTGACCTTATGCTATTCTCATGTACATTGAAACTATTCCCTTTTTGGGAGGGTTTGCAGATTGCACAAAACCAAGTTTTTGATAAAATCGAACCTTGTTCAGAGTGGTATGTAACATTATGTATCTGCATGCAACGCTTTCACTGACTACATCTGCAAGACCTTGACAAAATTTACAAATTGCACCTCCAATTCCCTTCTTTCTATACTTTTTATCAACGCCCATCCTACCCAGCAGCATAGCTGGATATTTTTTCGTACTAGTGCCTGAAACCTTTTCATCTTTACCTAGGATACTTAGTTCAATTGCATTCATCGATACTGTGAAATATCCAACAACTTTTCCGTCAGTCTTTACTAGTCTTACAGTACTTAGCTTGTTATTGTGATATTTCTCCAAATCACTTTGGAAGAAGCGATTAATTTCCAAAGGATCAGAACCATCGTCTTCAGTAAGATCCAGTTTGGGGAGAATTACATTTTTTCTATATAATATGTATTCTAATTTCACTGTGCAGCTGACAAAAATCTTGTATTAAAATTAGTGGCTAGACAGAGTCTTTACAGTGAGCTAGGTAGTACTTGCGGGCCTCTTTTATACGCTTTTTCTCCCTAGTCGTAAGTTTCCTAGAATCATATTTCAGGAATGCTTCTGCAGCCTGTCCTTTTAATTTTAAAATTTCTTCTACCATATACTTCACTTTTGAGATTCATTACAAGACTTAAAAATCTTGTTTAGGATCTTTGAACGGACATTAGACAAGATGAATTCCATCCAGTATCTCAATGATCCTCGTAATATACAGTCTTGCCTCCCTTGGAGTGACCAAACCTTTTGAGTGGTTCCTTCGCTAGGAAATGACCTGCGACAACTGGTTCAAAATAGTGTAAAACCTAACGTTTTCCCTTCGATTCACATATGGTTTGAAAATCAAGTCGTTGGTTACGCAAAATCACTTTTGATAATCTTGACATTCTTTTTACACCATCTAGATATCATCAAGTTATGGAGTTTTGTCCTCATTGTGGACTACACCTCAAAGGTCGGAGAGATTATTGTAGGAATTGCGGTCCTGATGTTTGTTGGTGGTACCAAAATAAGGAACTGATATCAAAGTTGGGCTTGACCGATGAGGAATCCTGGAGGGATGAAAATGGCGAGGTCCATCCACGGGGCTGGGGTAGGGGAGAGGATGGAAGGTTTCACCCGCCCACATGGGCATTTAGTGAAAAAGATGGTAGGTTCTATCCAACCGACTGGGTTCACGGAATCGACGGCATTTACAGGCCAAAAGGATGGGAAGAAAAAGAACTCCGGTCTCACTAGTGCAGATTTACCACTCGATACAAAAAAATAAAAAATTATTGGATTTTGATTGCCACAGGTTGTTCAACCTTGGTTGGCGTCTTTTTTGGAAGCTCAACTGTTAAAACGCCGTTTGTCATCTTCGCAGTTACCTTTGAGGACACAATCTCCTCTGGAAGGGAGAGTCGTCGGTAGTATCTGGTCTCTGAGCGTTCCTTTCTGATGTAGCCTTTTTCTTTTTCTTCTACTGCTTCTTTGTGTTCAGCTGAGATCTCTATTTCGTTGTCAATGACGTTTATGGTTACTTCGTCTTTTGCCATTCCAGGAAGATCTGCTGTCAGGACGAATCTGTCTGCCTTGTCGGCGATGTCACAGCTTACATCCATAGTAACCCTTCGTAGACTTGGAAGGTCGGAGATGAACCTCTCAAAGTAGTTGTTATAGTCCTCCCAACTTCTTTCCAGCTCCTCCATCAGATCGTATCTGAACCAAGGGTGCATGAAGCGCGAGAATGGGAGTGTTGAGGTTTCAAACCATGGCGCCATGAGAGGGCGCATCAAAGCTGGTGTTTTACGTCTGTGCGTAATCTGAACCATTGATTTTCAGATCTGTTTTTTATATTAAACAATAATGTACGATTCTCAAACCTGATAACCTCAACAGAAAATTTGGTTTAACCGAACAAAAATGATTACAAGTGGATAACAGTTTTCTAGGCTTAGAATAATCCGAAGACTGTTCAATTGATTTGATTGCTCAGATCAACTTTGGTCCCAGTTTGCTGCTATCCGTGCTTACTACGTAATCATCGTATAAGAAAATGATCACAAATATCAGGAACGATAATCAGATAGAAGATTGAATTTTTTATAATTTCTTTTGCGTTCTGGTATTATTTTTACGTCGGTGACCAGCCGAACTTGCCTATCAATGGTGCAAAGATAACATCTGGCGCTCTTTGGATCTCTTTAATTCCTTGATCGGTTTTTTGTACCACCACCAGATCCTGATCATAATATTCGCCAACTGGTGCAACCAGCACACCACCAAAACTAAGCTGTTCAAGTAAAGGTGGAGGAATTTTTTTGCAACCAGCAGTTACAATTATTCTATCAAATGGGGATTTTTCTGGAATGCCCAGTGTCCCGTCGCCAAGAATAACTTCGACATTTTTTATTCCTGCCTTTTTGTGATTTGCCTTGGCAAACTCCACAATTTCGGGTAATCTTTCAATGGAATAGACCGTCTGATCCGGCACCAACCTTGATAAAATCGCCGATTGCCAGCCAGAACCACAACCAACCTCAAGTATCTTGTTGTCATTTTTCACATTCAAAAGCTCAGTCATTTTTGCAACGACTGATGGTTGGGAGATTGTTTGCATCTTTTTGGTAGGAAGTGGCTTGTCGTCATACGCCTGTTCTACAAATTCATCGGGAACAAAAAGGTGCCTGGGTGTCTTTTTTATGGCATCCTCGACTTTTCTATCCTTTAGAAAGCCGTTTGCCCTCATGGTAGTTATAAGGAGTTGTATCCTGTTATCCAAAACAGTCTTTTCAGGGCAGCTTATGGCAGCATCCAGCCGATTTATTGACCTAAGTATTAGATCTGATATTACTAGGTGCGATGTTATGTAGGTCATTTCCTCCTCGAGGGCATTTGGGCCTACGTATCCTTCGTTTAGAATCCGCTCAACTGTGCCTCGATCCGTTTCAACAAAGAGTGTGATTATGGAATATGTTCCCTCCGTGTTCTTGTTTTGATACAGCCGCAACTCGACGTGTTTTACTACATATCCTTGTTCTTTGTAGTCAGCAGCCGATAAAAGTCTGGAGGTCTTGTCTGGAACTCGATCAACCCTTGAGGTGTCTATTACATCAAGCAACCTCATGGTTTTTGTGATTTTTTCAATCTAAAGAGCTTTGGATTAAATTTTCAGTTTCGATAATTGTCTTATCTTCTAATATATTAAGAAAAATCAACATTTGTGATTTGCAAACATTTCCAGTGAAAATAAAAAACATTCTTGTTCCCCACGCTGGAACTTCGTTGGGCGATAAAGCCTTAAGCTATGCCACACACATTGCCAGATCGAGTGGAGCGACGGTAAACATCTTGCACGTTGTAGAACCGTTGCCAGGGCCGCCCCTCTTTGTTTTTTCCAAATCGGAAAGCAAACAAATTAGAAATGAGTTGGAAGGAATTACGAACGCACTCGTCAAAGACATACGAGAAGGGCTGAAGGCTCGTGCAGATTTTTGCAAGGCAAAAAACATCAACGCAAACTACCTAGTCGTCAAAGGCAGGCCGGAGGACGAGATTCTCAATTATACAAAAAACCACCGTGTCGACCTCGTCGTTATGGCAAAACGAAGAAAATTGCCCGGCATGAGCGGGATCCTAAAGCTGGGAAGCGTCTCAAGAAAAGTTCTTGAAGCAGTCAATAAGCCAATTCTGATCATCGAGTAGAGTCAAAAAATCACAAATGGCTTCGATGTCAGACAATGGAACCAGCCATGAGATTCGAACGCCAACTTAAGTATCTTTTATGGGGATGAAGTGCAAAGATGACCCTCACCGAATGGGAATTGGAAAGGCCCAAGGCAAAGATCGATTGGCACACCATGCAAAAAGACCAGGTTTTGCAGATTCTGGGCAGCGCGACAAATGGTTTGAGCGATGAGGAAGCGTATAAGAGAATCTCCGTTTATGGGTATAATGAAATTAAAAAAATAAAACACGAGTCGCCCCTAACAATTTTTCTAAAACAGCTCAAGGAGCCACTCATTGCTATATTGTTGGGGGCAGCTTTGATTTCCATTTTTGTTGGCGACCCAATTGACTCGGTGGTAATTGTGGCAATCGTCATACTTGCAATCACAATTAGCTTTGCCCAACAATTCAGATCCGAAAAGGCAATCGAGGAGATTATGAAAATGACTGCTATATCAATACATGTTCTTCGCAATGGAGAGCAGAGAACCATTAATGTCAGGGAACTTGTTCCAGGCGACGTGATCCTTGTTGCTGTAGGTGACATAATTCCAGCAGACTCGTATCTGATTGAAGAATTTAATCTGCAGACAAATGAGGCGCCACTAACTGGAGAGTCAACACCTGTGCAAAAGCTTGTTGGAACACTCAAAAAAGAAGTCCCCATTCCGGAGAGAAAAAACATCTTGTACACACTGACTACTGTTACGTACGGTCGTGGAAGGGCAGTGGTATTTGCCACAGGAATGGATACCGAGCTTGGCAAGATCGCAACAGGAGTGCAGCGAATCGAGCTCCAAAAAACGCCTTTTGAGAGGAGGATGAAGGCTGTAAGCAAGATGCTCACAGTAACAATGCTGTCAGTTGTGGGAATAATCAGCGTTTTTGCATTTTTGCGAGGACATGAGCTGTTTGAGCTGTTATTGTGGGGATTGAGTCTTGCAGTTGCGGCAGTTCCAGAGGCGCTTCCAGCAGTGATCACCTCGTCATTGATGATCGGAGTTTACAAGATGGCAAAGAAAAATGCAATAATCAGGAGGCTTCCTGCGGTAGAGACTCTGGGTTCAACCACCATAATCTGCAGCGACAAGACCGGTACTTTAACCAAGGGGGAAATGACCGTGAGGAAGATCTACATCTACGACAAATATGCAGATGTCTCAGGGGTCGGCTATAGTTTTGAGGGCATCATAAGTGATTCTGAGATAAACAAAAACGACTTGGTACTACTTGCGAAAACTGCCACCCTGTGTAATGATTCTGAGGTAAAAAGACATAACGGAACAATGAGTGTGATTGGGGATCCAACCGAAGCTGCGCTGGTAGTCTTTGGGAGAAAGTCGGGACTTGTAAAGGAAAAACTTGATGCCGAGCACATGAGAGTGTTTGAGATTCCGTTCACCTCGGAGAGAAAAAGGATGACAACGGTGCACAAAGGACAGGAGGGATTAGAGGTTTTTTCAAAGGGGGCTTCTGAGATAATTTTGGAGCATTGCGACACCATTCTGACAAACGGTGACATAATTCCACTTGATGAAAATCTTCGGCAGAAGATACTGTCAGCAAACAATCAGTTGGCCTCACAGGGGCTACGGGTCTTGGCTTTTTCGCACAAACAACTTGAGCATAGTCAGATGTCTGCAGAAAATCTGGAAGACGGACTTGTATTTCTGGGATTGGTTGGAATGATCGATCCGCCAAGGACCGAGGTAATAGATGCCGTCTCTCAGTGCAAGGATGCTGGAATTGATGTCGTAATGATAACAGGCGACCACCAGCTTACTGCCATGGCAGTTGCAAAAGAGATTGGAATTGTAGACAAGAAATACAAAACAATGTCTGGTGCGGAGTTGGACCAGATTGAGATTGCAAGACTTGCAGAAGATGTTGGAAACATTAGTGTGTATTCAAGAGTTTCGCCAGAAAACAAAATCAAAATTGTACACGCCCTCAAAAATAAGGGCCACATAGTTGCTATGACGGGCGATGGAATCAATGACGCCCCCGCCCTCAAAACTGCGGACATTGGCATAGCCATGGGAGTCAGCGGTACGCATGTAACAAAGGAGTCTGCTTCGATGGTTCTTGCAGACGATAATTTTGCTACCATCGTCTCAGCAGTAAAGGAGGGTAGGAGGATCTTTGAAAACATCAAAAAGTATTTGATTTATCTTGTTACCGCCAACATGAGCGAGATCTTCATTGTTGCCTTTTCCATAATTGTTGGCTGGCCTCTGCCATTGCTTGCAAAACACATTCTTTTCATCAATCTTGTAACCGATGGTGCCCCTGCCATCGCATTGGGTCTGGAACCTCATGAGAAGGACGTGATGAAGGCAAGACCCCGTGATCCAAAACAGAGTATCTTTTTTGGTACCAAGAAATGGATGGTAGGTATACCAATCATATTATCAGTGGCATCACTGTCGTTATTCTGGTTTCTTTTGGAGAGCAATGGATGGGAATCAGAACAATCCATCTCAAAGGCAAGAACTATGATTTTTGGTTTGATTATGTTTTTTGAGCTGTTTTTTTCGTTGTCATGCAAATCGTTAAAAAACAGTATCATTAATCGCAGTCTGTTAAACAACAAACTACTCACATACTCGTTAATTGTTGAAGTGATTGTAATTTTGTTAATCATGAATTACCAGCCAACGCAGGAGGTCTTTGACCTTGTGCCGCTGAACACAACGGAATGGTTCATCATGCTTGCGCTGGCTGCAACTGGATTTGCCTATTCTGAGGTGGCAAAGATCGTATCTAAGAAAAACACTAAACCAAAGCAAATGATCAATCCTTGAGTTTAAGTCCATGTGACCATTCGAAGGGCCATTGCAATATACCGTGTGTCAAATTTTACCGTTCATAACAGACTACAAAATATTCAAAAGCCACTTGTTTTTTTCAGAAGGTGATGAGTGGGGAGGCATGGTCCAACCTAGACAAGGTAGACCAGAAGATTATTGAGATATTAAACACAAACGCGCGCACCCCCTCAAAAGAGATTGCAGTAGAGCTAAGAAAGCTTGGCCACGACGTCTCAGACAGGACAATTAGAAAGAGAATTGAGAGGCTGGAAAAAAGTGGCATCATCAAGGGCTACAAGGCTGTGCTTAGCGACGTAACGGAATCAAATGAACATGAGGCGTTGTTTGTCAAATTCAAGGTTACAAAATCACTTGACACCCTAAAGGAGGCAATGCGTGAGCATGTTGTTTCTCTGCCCCACTATCTACTGGTAGCTAATCTTGAGGGCGAGTGGAACATGCTGGTAATTTTGCGAGTTGAGCGAGGGCTCAAAAACCCCGCCTCAAGAATCGTTGAAAAGTTCTCAGATGACATCATCGATTACAGGATAACCAAGTTTGATTTCAAAAATGTCAATATTGTAAATATGTCGCTCTTACTTCTTTGAGAGTGAGTACTCTGATTCGGCGGTGGACAGTGCGTCCTTTAATTCTTTTATCGTGAATGGTTTTTGGATGAATGCAATTGCCCCAGAAGATATTGTGTCTTTGACGCGCTTTGTTGTTTTTTCATCAGCCGTTATCAGAATTATTTGAGTGTCGGGCTGTTGCTCTAGTATTTTTTTTGCCACCTGATCACCGTTGATGTCTGGCAAGCCCATGTCAAGCAAGATAATTGGGTTTGATTTTAGCAACTTCTTGCATCCTGCCAATGTATCGTTTCCTGTGTAAAAGGTATGGGTGTTGGTGTACCCAAGGTTTGTAAGGTGGTTTTGAATCTTGAGTGTGATTGCCGGGCTGTCATCTACTACAACGATTGGCCGTACCACCTCGACTTGTTCTAGCTTGTAGTCCTTTGATTTTTCAAATGCCTCTTTTGCTTTGTCATAGTGTCCTGCCTTGAGGAAGCATTTTGCCGCACACAAAAATGCGGTTCTGCCAGAATAGCTTTTCTCCTTTTTTGCAAATCCAAAAAACAGTCTTGCTGCCTCTACTGTCTCTGGCGTTGCATCCTTTTTTTGCCGCACCCTACATTCAGAGGCCAAAATGTATGAAAGGGCTGCCTTGACTGGATCAGTGTTTTTTATTGATTCTGCGATTCCTGTGAACATGTTGTAGGCTGCGACGTTTTGGTTGTTGCGAAGGTGTGTTAGCGCCAAATCAAAATCCGGTTTCTTTGTAACCACAATATTTTGGCGTTGTTTTCTTTTATTAATTAGACGCTAACCAAAAAAACACATCTAGATAAAAAATTTGATCAGCAACATTGCCAGGTATGCGATGGCAGCACTTGCAGGAATTGTAATTATCCAAGCCCAGACAATTCTTTTTCCAACCCCCCACCTGACTGCAGAGAGTCGTCTTACCGCACCAGCACCCATGATAGAGCCGGAAATTGCATGAGTTGTGCTGGCAGGAACACCTGCCCATGCCAAGACTGCCAGGACGGTTGCACCACCAGTCTCTGCTGAAAATCC
>CAZLSK010000062.1:0-8428 GCA_964562075.1 uncultured Candidatus Nitrosotenuis sp. | reverse complement strand
ACTCATCAAGATTCGTTTTTCCAATTATTATGGCGTCATTGGATCTGAGTCTTGATACAACCGTTGCGTCATATGGTGCAACAAAATCTTGCAACATCTTTGAGGCGCATGTCGTCTTGGTTCCTTTGACACAGATGTTGTCCTTTATTGATATTGGCATGCCATAAAACGCGCCAACGTTTTCTTTTGACTTGATTTTTTTGTCGATTTCTCTTGCTTGTTCTAATGCCCTGTGGTTAATTGAGAGGAATGCATGAAGCTTTCCATCATGTTTTGAGATCTGATCAAGTGTTTTTGCAACAAATTCTTCTGCACTTGTGCTGCCGTTCTTCACACTATCTATGTATTCTATGGCGGAGATTCCAAGATTCAATTTAGCTCATCTTTGGAGCTCTAACAAAGCTTCCCTTGTAGTTTTTGAGTTGATCAATTAACTTTGCATCAAATGGAACATATTTGTCCTCCCTGAGGTCGCCCACACCAACCTCTTGAACAGGAATTTCTTCAGATTCTATGTCTGCCTTGTCCAACATATCAAAATAATTTAATATTTTTTGGATTTGCCCAAAATACTGGTCAGTATTTTCAATATCCATTCTCATTAATTTTGCAACGTGTTCAATGTCTGCTTTTGTCACCAACTAAATCACCTATGGCGTAAGCCTATCTACATCTCTTGGGTAAAATGTAGCGTCTCTTATGTTTTCAGTGTTTGTGAGGGCCATCATCAATCTTTCAAGACCTATTCCACATCCTGCGTGAGGCGGAATTCCATAATCAAATGCCCTCAAGTGGTAGTCAAAGGCGTCAGTTTTGAGGCCCTTGTTTTTCATCCTTTCCTCGAGCTCTGAACGTTTTTCAACCCTTGTGCTTCCTGAGGAAAGCTCAAGGTCGCCAAACATTAGGTCAAAGGACTCTGAGATCTTTGGGTCCTGCTTGTTGACCTTGACATAAAACGGCTTTGGTCCTGTAGGCCAGTCCTTGATAAAATAGAACCCATTCAACCCTATTTTTTTGAGATTTGATGGATACAGGTCGTCTCCCCATTCTGTTTTCGCGCCTGCCTTTTGCATCTTTTCTACAAGCTCAGAATATTTGTACTGGGGGATCTCGCCTGGCAGCTCAGGAATCACAAACTCGGTGTCTGTGTTTTCTTTTGCGTATTCTTGAACCGTCTTGATTGAAATTTTTATTATCTGCTCTATTCTTTTCATTATGTCATTGTAATCGACGTAGGCTTCCTCCATATCTATTGAGATTGCTTCCGATAGGTGTCGGTTTGTTCGCGATGGTTCTGCTCTAAAGATTGGTGCAATCTCAAAAACCTTCTCAAAACTCATCGTTAGCTGTTCTTTGTACAACTGCGGCGATTGCGCCAAAAACGCCTCCTTGTTGTAGTAAAAGATGGGAAACAGTGCGGCGCCACCCTCTGTTGCAGTAGAGATCATTTTTGGTGTGTTTATCTCCAAGAATCCGTTCTCGTAAAAATAATCCCTAATTGATTTCAAAACCAAGTTTCGTGCCTTGAAGACATGTTGCAGTGACTTGCGCTTTAGGTCAATTGGCCGAACCTCGAGTCTGGTATCAATGTTTTTGACTGTCTTTGCATATGGTTCAAACGGTGGAATCTTTTCGACATCAGAAAAAACCTTCATTTCTTTTGGGATTATCTCTACTCCTCTTGGTGCCTTTTCTGATGGCTTGATTGTTCCTTTGATTCCAACCGATGAATGTGCCTTGAGCTGCGTTATTTTTTCGCGGACATCGTCTGGACAGCTTCCTGCCTTGGCAACTACTTGAATCTCGCCCTCCTTGTCTTTTAGCATCATAAATGAGATGTTTCCATGACCCCTGACGCTTAGAACCCAACCCATTATCGTAACATCAGTATCTGTCATTTGAGGCGACAGTTGGTTAGAATAATGAGTCCTACGCCAGTCACCAAGATCCGTTCCTATCATGTGTATGTTGGCGATTCCAACGGTATTTATTTTAACGAAAAAGACAATTTTACTGTCTGTCTATGAGTTGTTAACTAAATTCAGGCAGCATTTTGTTTTGTAGGTTGTGATTCCTTTTTAAAAAGGAGTTCGTCAAGACTCGATATGTCATCTGGGTCAAATTTGTTTAGAGACTTTCTTTTGATCTTTCTGACCAGCGTAATGTCACGCTTAAAGAACAGGTTCACAGTCCAGTCTATTGCAACCTTGAGCTTCTTCTCAAATGTCGGCAACATGGCAAGATAGTATGTCTTCCAGACAAACCATGCAGGGACCCCAGACAAATTATGGCCAAACAGGCTTGCAATACCATCTCCTTTTCCAATTACGGCCATCATACCCTTACTCTCATGATTGAAGGGTTTTTGGGTACCTACTTTTGTTATTACACATCTGAGGTTATGTGCAACGGTTTTACTTTCACGTAATGCGTGTTGTGCAGTTGGCGGATAGAGGCTTCCTGTCTTAGCATCTGTGATTGCCGCACAGTCGCCAAGTGCAAAAACGTTCGGATGAGTTGGTAACCTCAAGAATTTGTCAACTACGACTTTGCCACCTTTATGTTCACATTCCAGGCTTGTAATGACAGAGTCTATTGTGACTCCTGCGGTCCAGATTAGTGTAGCGCATGGAATTGTTTCACCGTTTCCTAATGATACAAAATCCTCGCCAGCATCAACTGCTTTTGTGTTTGGAATTATGTGGACTCCTGCCTTTTCAAGTGATTCGTAGGCTTTGAGTGCCAGTTTTTCTCCAAGCTCTGGCAGAATTCCTGCATTTGCAGAAACCAAAACCATGTTAATGTTGTCTGGATCAACGTTGTGATAGTAGCTTTTTATGGAATCTTTAACAAAATCATTGAGCTCTCCAATTATCTCAACTCCTGCAAAGCCAGCCCCGACTACGACGACGGTTAGAAGCTTCTTTTGAGTTGGTGCATTTTCTTCGTTGTCAGCTATTTCCATCATGTTGATCAGATGACTCTTTATTGCAATTGCGTCTTGGATGGTCTTTAGTGTAAAGGAATTCTTTTCTATCATTTTATTGCCAAAAAAGTTTGTTCTGCTCCCAAGCGCTAACACCAAATAGTCAAAATCTAGAACCTTTACCTTTCCGTCGAACTTTCTTGTAATTGCAACCAGTCTGCTTTTAAGATCAATTGATGAGACCTTGGCCTGGATGAATTCTGAATTCTTGGAAAACATTCTAAGTGGAATTGAGATGCTGCTTGGGTGTAGCGTTCCAGATGCTAATTCTTGCAGCATAGGCGTGAACAGGAAAAAATTGTCCTCATTTACCAGAGTGATCTTTATGCCTTTATCTTTGCCAAAGAATTTTTGGAGCCGCCGCAGCACCGAAATGCCTGCAAATCCTCCGCCCAAAATTAGGATCTTTGTATTATTTTGCGACAAGTGCAACCTGCGTCTCACAGTTTTTTATTATAAACACGGTTTTTTGGAATCGATTGTTCTTTCGCTGATGGAAAAATAAGATTTTGTATGTCTTTGTGATTAGGATACCGAAGATTCTTACAACATTTTTTAATTTTACAATGTAAATTGAGCAAATTCCAGTAGGTGTTTTACTGACGTAATGCATATGATTTGTCTGTAAACCACACGCTAAAGTGCTAGTCTGTTTGCAGAAAACGAACTAATTGAACAAGTTTGTGCCTGCTTGTTCTAATCGTACACTTGAAAAATTAATTAGTTGATGCGGATTTTCTTGTAATAATGAGCGAAAGTTCGGATTTGGCAGATTATATAAAAGAGCTCAGGATGATTCTGGCTGACAGCTTAGATACGTTACTAAACCTAGAACATGAATCAGCCTACGAAAAAGATGAGGAGATTGTTCCAATCAACAATGTAGTCGAGCTTGTAGATATGAGCTTTGATGTAGCGCATTCTGAAAAAATAAAACTAGCCGAATCTAAATTTTTGAAAAGGCAAGCAATCTAGTTATTTTTGGATTTTATTGAGGTGTATTTCTTCTGCAACAAGCTCGTTTATACCTGCAAGAATTGCCGTTATCCTGCTGTCGGCAAGATTAAAGACTGTATTAACGACTTTGCCATTTTTGGTTGTGCATGTGATCTCAATCATGAGATCGTTTTCAGTAATGCCCTTCCGGCGTGAAATTACTGCAGCCTTTTCGATTTTAGATGCAGGTATTGTGATCTGTTCGCCGTCTGGCGACTCAAAAATCAACCTGTTAAAACCGGCTTTTCGTCGCTCTAGGATTAATCTGCCTCCGAGGATCCTAGAATTCCATTCAGGATAGCCCTCAATGTAGTCACATTCAAACTCGTGTCTGTCGGAGGATTCCTCTCCCTTCTCATCTGGCTTGGCACTGTCTCGCAGAAAGGTCGTTTGTTCTCTAATGTACCTCCAGAGACTGTTTGCAAATTTTTTGGCAGTGTAAAATCTAGCTATAGTAGCGACAATTCCGATAACAGGTATGACAAATAATGGGGCGGTTACGATTAGGTTGTTGCCCCATTCACCAGTGCCTATTTTTACCTCAAAATCACCCGATGTGCCTTGAATGCTGATATCTGTACTCCGTCGAGTCCCGACCGCAGTCCTTAATGCCCCCAGCTTTCGGGCCTGAATAAAATACGAAGTGATGGGTTTTTTTTGATCTTTGGAGAAGGCAACCTCAAAATGATTTTCTGCCAGATACGTCTCAATTCTTGTAGCAAGTCTTTCAATATCTACATTGTAGTCCTGGAATCTTTGTGTTTTTGCCATTTTAGCGTCAAACAAATTTGAATTATTTGTGATTAATCTGTGTGCAAAATCGGAATGAACAAACAGTTTAGCTAACAAACGGTGTCAGAGTGAATTGATCGTCTTGGGAGACAAAAAGCGCTCCCAAGACGGGCTGGCACAGCAACCTTACGGTTGATGATTTGGGGATTCTCAAGAAAACTTGGGCATCAGATATTAAAATAATTGCGTAGAATTTGTCTAGTTTGTCTTATTTTTTTCAGAAAACACTGATTAACAACTGCAAGCATACTAAATCGTGGCAGTTTCTCTTGATGAGATCTTGGAGCTACGCAATTTCATCAGCAACCTAAACTCGGCGCAGGAAAGTATTGTTGTAGTTGAGGGAAAACGTGATTCGGCAGCACTAAAAAAACTTGGATTTACTGAGCAGGTTTTGGAATTTCACAGTTTTGGTGGAATAGTCAAGTTTGCCGACTCTGTTTCACACCATAAAAATCTCATAATTCTTTTTGACTCTGACAGAAAAGGCAGATACCTGACAAGAAGAGTAATTGAGCAGCTTGAACACCGAACCAGAATTGATCTGTCATACAAAAAGCGCCTAATTCAGATCACCAACGGCAAAATACGTGCAATAGAGGAGCTAATCAGATACGAGCAGTTTGTAAGTGGCACCATAGTCTGATTCTTGAATATTTGATGACTATAGGCACTAGTTACTCTTATAGACCCTGTTTGTGCAAAACAAAAACAAAAATTTACTTAACAACTCTCAACCGAGTCTTTTTGTGGCTCTGTTCGGAGATAGACACATTACAGATGTAGCTACCCTAGAAAAAATCAAGGCGCAGGCAGATGAGTTAGACGAATTTGGGGTGTCGACAATAGAATTATTTTATGATTACAGAGCACATGAATCATACTTTCTTTTAGAGGCACCAAACGAAAATGCAGTAATGAATCATCATGCCAAGCTTGGACTCAAGTGTAGTAACATAATTTCAGTTGAAAAAATTAACACAAAGACAACTGACAATACTGCAAGACTGGTAGCAATAGGAGAGCTTGCAGCTCGTCTTGCACATGATCTCAGAAATCCCCTCTCGGTAATTAAGAACACAGTCGAGATAATGGAGCACAAACCAAAGTTGCGCATTGAAGAAAGAATGATCTACTTTAACAGACTGCACAGAGCAGTTGATAGAATATCGCATCAAATTGAGGATGTGCTTGATTTTGTCAGACCATTGAGCCTAACCTTTGGGAATTATCTATTAAATGACATTCTTTCTTCCGCAATAGAGAAAATCTCAAAACCGGATTTGGTTACAATTAATCTTCCAAAGAACTTTGTGCAATTGGTATGCGATTCTATAAAACTCGAAGTAGTATTTACAAATCTGATAATGAATGCCATTCAAGCAATGAATAACGCGGGCCAAGTCGACATCAGGATTACTGATCACGACAAATTTGTAACCATACAGATAACTGACACGGGTTGTGGTATCCCCCAGAACATAATCTCAAAGATATTTGAGCCGTTGTTTACGACAAAGCAGGCAGGAACAGGCCTTGGGCTGGCAAGCTGCAAAAAAATCATTGAGCAGCATGACGGCACAATTGATGTTACGAGTACAGAGGGAAAAGGGGCTACATTTACAATAAAGCTTCCAAAACGAAAAATTGCTGCTGAGCAAGTAAAGCGACAAGAAAAAAACGTGATTATTACGTCATAAGAATTCTAAAAAAGAAAAAGGATAGGGAAGCTATTTGCTTCCGATGATAAAGACGATACTTGCTGTTGTACTTACATCTTGATCAGATGAGAACACTGGCGTCCTTATTGCAGATTCGGCAACCGCACCGTCATATGCTGCCTTGTAGAACGGAATTGGTGGCGGGTAAACAAAATCCGCTAGTCCTACATGCTTTACCCCGATTATCTCGTAGTTTAGTGGTGCTAGTGCTTTTTCTGCCTTTGATTGTGCATTTCTAATTGCCGCTGCTAACAAGTCATCGCTTACTTGCATTTGTTTTTGTGGAGATAGTGTATAGTAAACACTGTCAACTCTGTTTGCTCCAGCCTCGACTGCGCCATCAATTATGTCGGATGCCAAGTTTAGCTGTTTTGTCTCGACACGAATGATGTTAGAGACGGCATATCCAACAAGTTTTTGTCTGTATATTCCGCTTTCTTTTTCCTGGTATGACTCGTAGACTGGATAGATGGTCAGCTGTGCAGTGTTTATCTCTTTATCGGAGATCCCAACTGCTTTGATTGCTCCAACAACTGCGTTCATGAGCTCCGAGTTTGCAGTTAGTGCTTCCTTTGCTGTTTCTTTTTGCACTTCAACACCAAACTGCACTACTAGCAAGTCTGGATCGACTGAGGTTGTTGCAGTTCCCATCACAGAAAGTGTCTTTTCTCTTGAGGGGTATGGTGTTGGCTCAGTCTGTGCCTGTGCATCCATTCCTGCTGGAATGGCGCCAAGGACAAATGCCAATGATAGAACAATTCCTGTTGCTGCTGCAATCGTAATTGCTTTGTTCATGAAATAGTGTAGGAGGTTTTTGTTTATTACTTTTGATTAAAGTAGAATTTAATCATAAATTTTAATAAGATGCATCAAAGCAGGTTTGTTTTATGGGCGATACAGAGGAGCCAATGGGAATTAACGACAAAATCGAGATCCTTTCAACAGATGATGAAAAAATCAAGGCAGTTGGTGAGCTTTTGAGCTCTGATTCGAGCAGGACAATTCTGAAATTATTGTTTAATGATCAGATGACTGCAAATCAAATCGCCCAAAAGACAGAGATCTCCTTACCACTAGTCATATACCACCTAAAGAAAATGCAAGAGGCTGGAATTATCAAAATTTCTCAGACTGGAAAAAACACAAAATCGCACGACATGAAATACTATACCGTTGACAAGTTTGCTATTGTGATACTGCCTTCTGGTGCCACGGAAAAGGCAAAATCAAGCAAGTCCTTGTTTAATTCGTTTAATCGCATATACAAGTTTGCTACAATCGGCGGTGCAGCAGTTGCTGCATGGTTTTCATCACAATTTGTACAAGTTCAGCAAGAATCAGTTCCTATCGGCGGAGGCGGCTCAGAGATGAGAGATGCAGAATTGGTGATGGAAGCAGAAGAATCTGCCCAAAAAGCACTCCAAGCACCGGCGCCACCATCCATTTCAGAAGAAGCTGTGCCATTTGCTGCACAGAGCGGTCCGGTGTCTACAGGTGAGCCAACAACAGACATTTACATTTCCATTATCATTACACTGGGCGTAGTTGTAATAGGACTCATAATTGAGAGAGTTTTGCGCTCTCGTAAAAAATAACACTAAAAATTACTCCTGTAGCAACACAAAACGTGACCCTCACCAACAGAGAAAAGGCACTAGTCGTAATATCAAATGCAATCTCAGTCTACTCAGTCTACGCAAAAAACCCAGAAACTCTTCCAAAGAACATGACTCTGATTGACTTTGTTCTCAAATCCACGCCTGAAGAGCTAAGAAAAGAACTTTCGATGGAGCTGATCGATGAGGTTTTTGATTTTGTATCAAAGACGCAGAGCCAACTTTCGTGAACAACTACTAGGCTTTGCTGGTAGCTAGTTCCTGCTTCATTGACCTCTTTGAGATCTCTACAGGCGTAACTTCCCGCAGTTCCTGCG
>CAZLSK010000061.1:0-8854 GCA_964562075.1 uncultured Candidatus Nitrosotenuis sp. | reverse complement strand
TCCAGTGGGTAAGTTCTCTCATATCAGATTACCTGTATGCTGGGGTTTTTGCCGCAGGCGTGCTTGAGACGGTTTTTCCTCCTATTCCAACTGCTGCGGTATTTCCATTTGCAGGATACATCGCATCACAAAACAACATGACACTGCTAGAAGTTGTTGGACTTGGTATTGCGGGAGGAGCAGGAGCAACCATAGGCTCCTTTGTAATCTATCTAATCTGCATAAAGCTTGGAAGGGTGGCACTTCTCAGATATCTTAAACATGCCAAAATTTCCGAAGAACGACTTGCAAAAATTGAGAGATGGTTTGAAAAACATGGTGACAAGGCAGTTTTTTTGGGAAGAATGGCTCCACTTTTGCGTGAGCTGATTACAATCCCTGCTGGTCTTCTTGGAATGAAGCCAGCCAAGTTTGTCTTATACACATTTGGTGGCTCTTGCGTTTACAGTGTAGCACTTACAATGGTTGGTTACTATTTTGGGCTCGTAACAACTGGATTTTTCTAGTTTTTGTATTCACAGACTAGCCATCACGTAACAAAGTTGCGAAGGGGTTATTACTGATTAGAGCATCGCCAGATATTGCAATAAAATATCCTAAGTTCATTGGGTTGATCTTGCTAGCATTAAGCGTCACAATCATTCCAGCCTTTGCAGAAAGAACAATCGAGGTACGAAAAGAAATTGATGTTAAAAAGGAGATTCTTGCTACCGCTTTGACAGACCTTCGGAGCTACAAGGAGGTTTTCCCAGCCTTTGTAAAAGATGTACAGGTGGACTCAAATACGAATCAGGCAAAATTCATTGTTATTGCACAAGGAACTCATGAGGTAGATGTGAAATCTTCAATGCCTGAAGACTCGTTTGTAATAGACATTGTCTCAGGTGATCTAAAGGGCTCCAAGATCATAACTAATCTTGAAAGTAGAGTTGGTTTTGATGGGACACCAAACGGAGCAACCATTGTTAAAACCACATTAATACTAGAAACAAGCTGGTGGGTAACTACAGCATTGGCATTAATCAGTGATTCCGACATAAGAAAAGCGGTAGGTGACGGCTTTTACGAATTGAGTCACTATGCAAGAACAAAATACTCGCAAGATGAGCCGATCAGTATAACTCAAAATGAAAAAACTATGGTTCCAATGTTATTGGTTACCAAAGAATCAGAACTTGATAAAGAAAAACCTACCATTGTTTTTGTAAAACCACAAAAATCAATCACAAGAAACAGTGTGTTTTTTTCCACTTGATGTATCTATTTCAAACACCACACCAGATATTAATCCGATAATGTATTCACAGATAGGCATTTGAGGCTGTCGCCAATTTACTATCCCGTTTCTGGCCTTAAGCCTACGATGCCGATTTTTTTGTTGTTTCTAAAATAGGCTGCAATTAGGGTTTTTAAAAGCGAAATCTGGTCAGAAGGTTGTGCAAGCAGTGATACTGGCAGGCGGTGAAGGAACGAGATTAAAGCCATTAACCGATTATTTCCCAAAACCGCTAATTCCAATAAACAGCATACCAATCATCGAGTGGCAGATCCGATATCTCAAAAAATTCGGAATACATGACTTTGTAATCTGTACCGGCTACAAAACAGATCAGATTGAAAATTATATAGAGCACAAACAAAACTTTGGCTGCAAGATACGCTATTCCGTAGAAAAAAGGCCACTTGGCACAGGCGGCGCAATAAAAAACGCAGCCAAGCTCATCAAGGGAAGATCATTTCTGGTGCTAAATGGCGATGTTGTCACAACAATAGACATACGTAAGATGTTCTCAAAGCTAAACTCTATTGCACTAGTGGAGCTTAGAACCAGGTTTGGCACTGTTGATTTAGTAGATAACAAAATAATTAGCTTCAAAGAAAAAAAACCAGTCTCAAATGTTTGGATGAATGCAGGCATATATCATCTGGATAGAAAAATCCTATCTGATCTCCCAGCAAAAGGCCCAATTGAAGATGTCACATTTCGCCATTACGCAAAGAACCAAAAACTGTCTGCGATAAAATTCAAAAATATCTTTTGGTTTTCCATCGATTCTCACAAAGACTTGGAAGAATGCTCAAAACTAATGAAGACAAAAAAATACGAAAGATTTGTTTCAAAATAGGTATTCGCAATGAAACTATCGTACAGTCTAGGCTCGCTTCTTTCCATCTCTGCCATATTACAATGCGCAGAAAAACTTGCAAGACACAGACCCGACACCATCTGGGTGCCAGAGACGTGGGGGATGGAAAACTTTGCGATGCTTAGTGCTGTCTGCCAGAGAACACCATCAAAAATTGGTTCGTCTATTATCAACATCTTTTCTCGAAGTCCTGCCTTGATTGCAATGGGTGCTGCCACAGTAGATACAATATCAAACCAAAGGCTAATTCTAGGTCTTGGAGTAAGCAGCACGCCAATAATCGAAGGTCTGCATGGCTACAAGTTCTCAAGACCACTAAGACGAATGCAGGAATATGTCGAGATAATCCGGCTAGCATTATCAGAAAAAAAAATCGATTACAACGGTCAGATATTTTCCCTCAAGGGATTTACGTTGCTCATCAAGCCGCCAAGGCAAAGCATCCCAATCTACATTGCCGCCATAAACAAAAAAATGGTCGAGTTAACATGGAATGTTGCAGATGGAGTTATCTTCTATCTACGGCCCATTTCGGAGATGAAAAACACCGTATCACAGATGCAAAAAAAGCGAACGATTGATGTAGCCTGCCAGTTTATCACCTGCGTCTCAAAGGACGAAGAGTTGGCAAAGGAGCGTGCAAGAAAAACCTTGGCCTTTTATGTGTCGGTCGGAGAAATCTACCGCCAATTCTTGGCGCAGAATGGCTTCAAAAAGGAAACTGAAAACATTTACACAGAATACTTAGAGTCTGGCCTTAAATCTAACCACGAGCTTGTCACGGATTCAATGTTGGATGCACTTACTATTTGTGGAACCCCAGAACAATGCAAAAAACAACTTGAACGCATCTATGATTGTGGTGTGACACATCCAATAATTCAATTCAATCCAATCAAAAATGTGCAGGAATCATTTGATCTTTTAATTAGGACGTTTAGTGAAACAAATTGAAAAAGATAGCTGTTACAAATTACTGCACGACAAAATTTTCAGTCGATGACATACAAATAGAGGATTTGCTCTTTTCTGCAACAAAATCATTGTTTGAGCAAACAAAAAATCTGACACAAAACGATATCGATGCGGTTTTAGTATCGACGAATGAAAACAAAAAATATCTTTCTTCAATTGTTGCTGAGATGGCAGGCATTAAACCAAAAATTTCACACAGTGTAGAAAGCCTTTGCAATTCTGGAACAAATTCGATAATCTCAGGATACTCGTATATTCAAGCGGGGCTTGCAGACGTTGTATTAGTAGTTGGTGCAGAACGCTTTGACAGTCCAGGCCAAGTTCTGGAATGGGATGTTTCACGCGGTGAGTTCAAACACCCGATTTTTTGGGGTTCCATGTTTACAAAGGCGTACAAACGCAGATTCGGTGCAACAGATGAGCATCTGGCGTACGTATCTGCAAAAAACCACAAAAACGCAAAAGACAACCCTGCCTCATACGCACCAAAACAATACTCAATTGAGGAGATAATGAACTCAAAGAGGATTACCGAAGATCTCAGGCTGCTTGACTGCTCACGTCCATGCACGGGCAGCTCTGCTATTTTGCTAGCATCAGAAAAGGTTGCCAAAAAATTTACCGATTCACCGGTATGGATTACCGGCATAGGTCAAAAGACCACCTCTGCAAGCTTTACAAAAAACGAGCTTACCACACTTGATTCTACTGTAAATGCCGCGTCTCAGGCATATGCAATGGCAAGAGTTGAACCAAAAAATGTTGATGTTGCCGAAATCCACGATGCATTCACAGTCTGCGAGTTGATGATTTTAGAAGGTCTTGGAATGACGCAAAAGGGGCAGGCTAGCAAATATGTAATTGAACTTTACAACACAAATAACAAAAAGATCAATCCGCGTGGTGGCTTGATTGGTGCAGGTCATCCCCTTGGAGCAACAGGCATCTCCCAAGTGGCCGAGATTGCATGCCAACTCCAAGGTCAGGCCGAAAATAGACAGATTAGTGGAGCAAAAATCGGCCTTGTTCAAAACATGTCTGCTGCTGCAACATCGTCATCGGTGTTGATTTTGGAATCTTGAATATCTTCGAATCTGAACTAAAAAAAGGAAGGTTTGTCGTAGGAGAATGCCCAAAATGCCAAAAGATAACCTGGCCTCCAAATGACTTTTGTAACAAGTGTTTTGGAAAACTTGATTGGCGTCTGATAAAAGAACCTGGGATTCTAGTCGAATGGTCATCAAAGGAAGGCAGAAGGTTTTGCATCGCAGAGTTTGAAGGTACCATACGAATAATGGGCACCATTCCGACCGATTCTGAGCCAAAACCTGGTCAAAAGCTTAGAATCGTCAGTTGTGGGTTTGATGATTCTCCAAAACTTGCCTTTGAGCCAGCCAAGTCAGCTCTTTAAATCAACTTGGTTATTATGTAATAACCACCTTTTCTATAACTACAAAAACTAACCTAACACTGTTGAAAAAACCGCATCAGGAGCCTGTACTAGTCACTAAAGTAAATCAAAAAAGCCCGCCAAAAACTCGTTCAAAAAAAGACAACAAAAAGATCGCAAGAACCAGACGAAGTCGTGGCTATCACTGGGAGGACACCCTGGTAAAACGGTTCAACGCACTTGAAGGATGGAAGGCATTTAGGCTAGGCTCCCCAAGTGTTGGGCTGCCTGACATCTTGGCAGTAAGCACAGAAAACAGCACCATATTTACGATTGAAGCCAAATCCGGCACGACAAACTCGCTTGTAGTCCCCTTTGATCAGATAGAGCGCTGTCTTAGGTGGGTTGATACCTTTGAGCTATACAGCACAAGAAAGGTAGTTTTTGCCTTCAAATTTCTTTCAAAAAAGCGAATCGGTCTTGGTGAGTATGAGAGACGGGAATTGCGTGAATACTACAAGGTCTGGGACAATAAGAATATCGCAAGTGATTTTGCTTGTAATTACGATGGCAGCACTCACTCGATAATTGATGGAAAACGCCAGAGGCTACCCATGGAGGACCATGCAATGCCATTTGTCAGCAAAAATGCTAAAATCTTCGAGTCCCACCAAGAAAATCCATAATTCTTTAAATTGTCTTGTTGACATACTAGTGTTATGAGCTTTGAAGAGTTTGTAGACGAGAGGATGCTTGTAAGCCACAATGTCTTTGGTGACAAGGAGATGAAGATCAAGGTTTTGGAGGTATCCGACGAACATCCGCCAGTCCAGTGGAAGTTTGGCGACAGGGTCAAGGTTAACAAGATTCTTGTTACAATAAAGCATCTAAAGACCCAACAGATCGAAGAAGGAGAGTTTGATATTGAGGCAATAGAAAAGGAGCTTGCAGAAAAAAGCCACTATACCTCAACAAACAGGTGGGTCTCAGTAAACGACATCAAAAACGGCTACGTGGTAAACACAAAGCACTTTTCTCTGATCTCTGACGCAACTGCACTAGAGTATATTACCTTTTGAGTCCAAGTAAATAGAAAACCAGGCAGTATGCCGCAATCTGAAGGAAAACTATAAGAAAGTATTCAAAAAAGACCAAAGCATGATTACAAAGGAGATCATCGTAAACGATCACGAGTACCGCTTGACACTTACCGACCAGCTTATCAACCAAGTAAACAACCTCAAATCACTGTACAATGTAGCGTACGAGGATCCTGAAAGCTTTGAGCAGGTAAGCTCCGAGATCTCCAATGCGATAAACGACATTGCATCACAAGCAGAGCCTCCAGTGGCAGACGATGATCTGGACGGATTTATTCAAGAGATAATCAAAACGGTTGATAAAAAGGCTGAAGAGATGCAAGAAGAGCTGGAAGGAAAGGCCGCAAAGCCAAAAAAAGAAAACAAACGGCCAGCAAAAGCCAAGGTCGCAAAATCAAAAAAATAACAGCATTTTAGCAACAAATCAGCAAAAAATACCCAGTTTTAGTTATATTGTGCAACGAAGTAATCTTTACCATGCAAACGCACTGTGAATGTGGAATTTGTGGTCATTTTAGCGAAAGCGAATGTATAGACAAAGAATGCAAATGCTGCATCAACTTTCATGTTCGTTCGGGCGCGAAAAAATCCCGTTAAAATACCAATTTATCCTATAATATAGATGGCAAAAATCCAAAACCTTGATGAATTCAAAAGAATAAAGGAATCAGACTTTGGGTTTATTGTAATTTTTGACGGTGCATCAAATACTTTGCATCAAAGCGATTGTCCCAGTCTGACAGACGAGATTTTTGCAAACCAGGATGGAAATTCTTTGCATTGGTTTTCAACAATTGCACTTGCGGAAAAATCATTTATCGTAACGCCTTGCAATTCGTGCAAGCCAGAATAATTCATCAGGTGCCTTTGTAACAACTACAGTTCTTTGCCCAGTGTCTTGGGCAACCAAATACTTTGTGGTCCTTGCAGCCACAAATAACGCATTTTTTCTCAGCCAACTTTGTCACTCTTTAGGATGGCCTTAATATGCCCTATTAGATTTTTCTCATCTAGTGCATCGAGTATAACGAGTCTTAGATTCTTGAGTCGCATTGGATCATCAGAATACAGCAACGACATGATGCTTATTTCTCTAAAAAAATCA
The DNA here is from genome assembly GCA_964562075.1 of uncultured Candidatus Nitrosotenuis sp. Classification (GTDB taxonomy): domain Archaea; phylum Thermoproteota; class Nitrososphaeria; order Nitrososphaerales; family Nitrosopumilaceae; genus Nitrosotenuis. The sequence goes on along the minus strand of CAZLSK010000061.1, from coordinate 2,137 downwards.
TGGTTTTGCAAAAAATACTGAATTGGCGACAAGAGGTGCTGATAGTCTGAAAATTCTTGCTTGTTTACCTCAAGCTTGTTTGCCAATGCCTGTAGAATTCCAGTAATCTTTGCAAGCTCACGTTTTATTATTTCTAGGTCCCCTGACTTGTCCTTGAGATTTTGAAAAATAGTGTACGAGTCAGCTATCTGTTGTAGTGTGTTTTTCATATATTCGTCATAGGTAGTCATTTTATTTTGTCTCGTACAAAACCATTCAAAAAGCTTGGCTCAATCTTCACGTTCATTAGCAATTCAAATTTAAACTGGTGTTTAGATTGGCAATCTAGATTGAAGGACAACGCGTATCTCAAGTGCATCGATCCCGCTTGTGGCCTCGAATACCCAATCACGTCAAAAAACATCGAGTGCCAAAGAGGTCATTTGCTTGATGTCAAGTACAAAAAAACACCCTCCCAAGACCTAAAGGAATTATTCTATACAAGGCGAAACCCGCAGGGAAGCATCTTTAATGAAAGTGGGGTTTGGAGATTCAGAGAGCTTATCAATTTCTGCCAAATAGACACATCAAGCTACGAGGAATGCTCAAAGTATCTAGTCTCCCTTGATGGCGCGGAAGGAAGGCAGTCAAAGCCATATCAGATGACAAAGGTTGCAAACTTTATTGGAATTGATCACAACAATTTATGGCTACAGCCAGAAGGATACAACCCAAGTGGCTCGTTTAAGGACAATGGCATGTCAACTGCCATCACTCATGGAAAGCTTATCGGGGCAAAAAAAATCATCTGCGCGTCAACTGGGAATACCTCCGCTGCCGCCGCGATGTTTGCTGCAAACGAGGACGTAGAGTGCGATGTCTACATACCAGCAGGACAGATTGCCCCAGGAAAGCTTAGTCAGGCGTATCAGTTTGGAGCTCAGATAATCCAAGTTCAAGGAAATTTTGATGATGCACTAGCAAAATCTCTACAAGACGCAAAAAAGTATGATGGCTATACTGTGAACTCGATAAACCCATTTAGAATCGAAGGGCAAAAAACCATTCCGTACAGAGCAATCGAGTATCTGAATTGGGAGGCCCCAGACTGGATTGTCTATCCTGGCGGCGCCCTTGGAAACATCTCAAGCTGTGGCAAGGCAATAATGGAGTTATACGAATGGGGATGGATCAAAAAAATTCCAAGAATCGCAGTCATCAACGCAGATGGTGCAAGCACGCTGTATGATTTGTACAATGGTAACTTTGACGGCACAAAGCTTCGATGGAACAAAGGAAAACCTGACACCGATTTGATCAAACGTTACTACCAAGATCTTGACAACAAAGGGATAAGACCAAAGACAAAGGCAACTGCAATTCAGATTGGCAGGCCAGCAAACATACTCAAAGGACTACGATCACTTGAATTCACAAACGGTGTCGTAGAAAAGGTATCAGATGCAGAAATGCTCGACGGTATGTCAATAGTAGGGCTAAACGGATTTGATTGTGAGATGGCATCTGGTGCAACACCAGCAGGCATAAAGAAGTTGGTTGAAAAAGAGATCATCAAAAAAGACGATGTAGTAGTTGGAATTCTTACAGGCAGACAAAAGGACGCAAGCCTTCCTGTTGACTACCACAACAATCCTGCAAACAGGTTTGCCATACCGCCAAAAGGATAAGACCAACATCTCAATTGTGAAGCCATTTTCTGTATATTGATTTATTAGCGGTGCGAACACAATGTATTTGAATTAGTTGGTTTTAGCGTCTAAAAGAGCAGTGTATGCTGCTCTCTTCGGAAATCTAGGAATCGCAATTACAAAGTTCATTGCAGCAATCTTTAGCGGCAGCGCTTCAATGTGGGCAGAGGCATACCACTCATCATCCGATACGTTTAACCAAGTTCTTTTGCTCTTTGGAATGAAAACAAGCACAAAGGCACCAAGCTATCAACACCAATTCGGTTATGGCCGCGAGCTGTTCTTTTGGTCATTTATTGTGGCAACGATGCTTTTTGGTATATCTGGAATCCTCTCATTACAACAGGGCGCTTCTTCATTTCTAATTGGACCGCACAGATTAGAAAATGTACAGCTCACCTACATCATCTTAGCAATTGCATTTGGGTTTGAAGCAAATGCCCTCAGAA